>JAJQBF010000053.1 GCA_021203425.1 Clostridiales bacterium
GTGTATAGTTATATTAATATCTGCATCACACGCATAAGATGGGGAGCGGTTTTATTTGTGTTCCCTGGGAAAATTGAAAGGAGATAGAATAATGTATAAAATTGTCAGCAAGCGTTATTTGACAGACAATATAATTTATATGGATATTCTTGCGCCGAGAGTGGCCAAGTCCTGCAAGCCGGGACAGTTTGTTATTGTTATAAATGACGAAAAGGGCGAGAGAATTCCCCTTACGGTAACGGATTATGACCCCGAGGCAGGAACAGTTGCCATAGTATTTCAGACAGTGGGCAAGTCAACAAAAGACCTTGCAAAATATAATGTAGGCGACTATGTTGAAAGCTTTGTAGGGCCTCTCGGAAGACCTAGCGACCTCTGCGGTTTAACAGATGAACAGTTAAAGGAAAAGAAGATCATTTTTGTCTGCGGCGGTGTAGGAACAGCCCCTGTTTATCCTCAGGTTAAATATCTTAAGGAGAAGGGAATTGACTGCGATGTTATTATAGGAGCAAGAAACAAAGACCTTCTTATTCTTACGGAAGAAATGGAAAAGGTTGCCGGAAATCTTTACATAGCTACAGATGACGGCAGTTTAGGCTTTAAGGGAAACGGAAGGCAGGCTCTTACAAAGCTTGTTAAAGAAGACGGAAAGGTATATAACCACGCTGTTGTAATCGGTCCTATGATAATGATGAAGTTTACTTCTATGACAACAAAGGAACTGGACATACCCACAATCGTCAGCTTAAATCCCATTATGGTAGACGGAACGGGAATGTGCGGCGCCTGCCGTGTTACTGTCGGCGGCGAGGTTAAATTTGCCTGTGTAGACGGTCCCGAGTTTGACGGGCACAAGGTAAATTATGACGAGGCTATGAGAAGACAGACTATGTATAAGACTGAGGAAGGCAGAGCTATACTTGCTGCCGAAGAGAAAGACGATAATCATAAATGCAGCTGCGGAGGTGGAAAATAATGGCTATAAATATGCAGAGAGTTCCTGTAAGGGAACAGGATCCTAAGGTTAGAGCCACCAATTTTGACGAGGTTTGTTTAGGGTATAATGCCGAAGAGGCAGTTGAAGAGGCAAAGCGCTGTCTTAACTGTAAAAAGCCCGGCTGTGTAGGGGGCTGCCCTGTTTCAATAAATATTCCGGCTTTTATAAGTCACGTAAAAACGGGAGAGTCTGAAGAGGCGGCAAAGGAAATAGCCAAATATTCAGCCCTTTCGGCAATCTGCGGAAGAGTCTGCCCTCAGGAAAGCCAGTGTGAAGGCAAGTGTGTTTTAGGTATAAAGGGCGAGCCTGTTTCAATAGGCAAGCTTGAGAGATTTGTTGCCGACTGGTCATATGCAAACAATGTTGATTTAAGTGAAAAGCAGCCTTCCAACGGCAAAAAGGTAGCTGTTATAGGTTCAGGCCCGGCAGGACTTACCTGTGCCGGAGATCTTGCCAAAAAGGGCTACAGTGTTAAGATTTTCGAAGCTCTTCACAAAACCGGCGGTGTTCTCTCCTACGGAATTCCCGAATTCAGACTTCCCAAAGACAGGGTTGTTGCCAAAGAGATTGAAAGCATAAAGAAATTAGACGTTGAAATAGAAACAGATGTTATTATAGGAAAGGCTGTAACAATTGACCAGCTTTTTGACGAAGAGGGCTATGACGCTGTATTTATAGGTTCCGGCGCAGGTCTTCCCAAGTTTATGGGAATTCCTGGTGAAATTGCAAACGGTGTTGTTTCGGCAAATGAATACCTTACAAGAGTAAACCTTATGAAGGCTTATAAGGACGATTATGACACACCTGTTAAACTTGCAAAGAAGGTTTGTGTTGTAGGCGGCGGAAATGTAGCTATGGACGCAGCAAGAACAGCTCTTCGTTTAGGCGCTGAAACACATATTGTTTACAGAAGAAGCGAGGCTGAACTTCCGGCAAGAGTTGAAGAGGTTCACCACGCTAAGGAAGAGGGAATTATATTCAACCTTCTTACAAACCCGGTAGAAATTCTTGCAGACGAAAACGGCTGGGTTAAGGGAATGAGAGTAATTAAAATGGAACTTGGCGAGCCTGATGCAAGCGGAAGACGCCGCCCCGTAGAGATACCCGGTTCGGAATATGACATTGAATGTGATATGGTTGTTATGTCACTGGGAACATCTCCCAATCCTCTTATTTCTTCAACAACAAAGGGACTTGACACAAACAAGCGCCGCTGTATAATTGCCGATGAGGAAACAGGCAAAACCACAAAGGATAAGGTTTATGCCGGCGGAGACGCCGTAACGGGAGCCGCTACCGTTATTCTTGCTATGGGTGCAGGTAAAAAGGCAGCCGCCGCAATTGATAAGGAATTAAGCGGAAAATAATGAAATAAGACAATAAACGCTCATCTTTTGCGTCTGACTGACGCAAAAGACGAGCCGAAAAGGGGGAGCCGCCGACCGTGCTTGACGCACAGTCGGCGGCTCCCTTCGCAATTCTTTATATTCGGTTAAAACGTTAAAATTTCAGGTGAAGATGTAAAGAACCGACAGGTATAACCGTTAGGTATAACCGATGGATCAGAAGTTCTTTAATATTCCGAACGGGTTTTCCTCAATTTTATAAGCTGTTTTACAGTGACATTTACAAAATCGGTTTCGCCCTCATTTAAAGTTTCTACAAGATTTTTGACTGTCATTCTTTTTATATCAAGGGGAGTGGCATTATCCTCTTCTGTGATACTGTTTACATCTCTGTTTAACATAGCATCTAAAGATATTGAGAAAAAGTCGGCAATCTTACAAAGATTTTTTAGGGTGGTTCCTCTTTTGCCCCTTTTTATAAGACCGAGAAACCCCGGCGCCATATCAATCATTTTGGCAAATTCATCAATGGTTAAATTTCTGAGCTGCCTTTCATATCTTATATTCATACCTATGATTTTGTTATAATCTGTTTTATTATAATCCATTTTATGCCTCCGCCCCTTTCGTTTCAGCCTCTGTTTTGTATATTTTCACAGCCTGTGTTTATTATTTTTATATTACGGTATAATTAAGGCAAATCATATTAAAAATCTGCCGTTTTGTTAATTATATCAGAAAAAATTTCCCTTTTCAAGCAGAAGACATAATTATTTTTATTATTCCGCGTTAGGGTGTCAATGATTGGTTACACTTAGCCAAGTAATAAATTGTCGAGGGTAA
>JAJQBF010000025.1 GCA_021203425.1 Clostridiales bacterium
GATTTGAATTTACTTTATGAAAAATAAGAACAAAATTTCGTGTCAGCTGTAAAAGTGCACAAAAAATATAAAAGGGGCTTGTTATAGTTTTGACTCGAAAATATTTTCGGTTATTCGATTAGGTGAATAATATGAATAATATGCAGAAAAAAACTCCCCTTGAAAGGGGAGCCTAAGGGAGCCTTAATATACGGGGCCGAATTCTTTTAAAGGCCAGACACAAAAAACGATTTTTCCGACGATTTGTTCTTCTGATACACAGCCGATTGTTGAAGAACGGCTGTCGACGGAGGTTGAACGGTGGTCGCCGCAGACAAAGTATCTTCCGTCGGGAACCTGATAGGGCAGGGCAATGTCACATTCGCCCTTTGCTTTCTCGCTTATATAGGGTTCGTCCAAAACTTCATCGTTTACCGAAATTGTTCCGTCGTCGGCAATATCCACATAGTCGCCGGGGAAGGCAATAACACGCTTAACCAAAATTTTATTATTATAATAGAAAGAGATAATATCCCCCTGTTTAAAGTTATAATTTTTTATTGAAACAACGATGTTGTCGGCTGTCAGAGAAGGGGTCATTGACGAGCCGTAAATCTGGAGAACGGGAAGGAAAAGAGTCGCCACCAAGACAGAAACCGCCGCAACTGTTATAAGAATAAAGACAGTGCTTCGCAGTACGCTTTTAAAGCGCTTGAAATAACGAACCCTTTTAAGTTCTCTTTCGACTTGTTCCGAAGTGGGGAGAGCAGTCACAGTTTATCAACCTCCTTTTCGGTTTCGAACGCTGTTTTGCCTTCGCTTAAATTCTTTACGTTAAGCAGATATTGGTCGGCGGCAGCCTGTGCCTTTTCGAATATCTCGTTAAGACGGAGCGACGCTTCGGCTATTGAGCCTGATTCCAATATGGTAAGCTCCTTTTTTTCCAAAGCCTTTTTTGCGGCGGCAAGCTGACGCTCAAGCTCCTCAGAATATTTTGTCTGTTCCAAAAGCAGCTCCAAAAGTTCTTCTCTTTTGAGTTTTTTCAAATTTTTGTCGGGTTTAGCCTTTTTTTCCTTTTTAAGATTCATTTTTTTCGCCTTTCGTGATGTTTTTATTATTGTATATTGTAGATTTTACTACAATTGATAACCGATTGTCAAGAGACAGAAACCCCTCTTGAAAGTTTTTCCATAACCTTGGGAATATATCGGCAAAGGTCGCTTGCCAAAAGACCGTAAGCGCCGCTTTCAAGCTGTGCCTCTTCGCCGCTTTTGCCGTTTATATATGCCCCCAAAACAGCGGAGTCATAGGGGGAAAGCCCCTGAGCCGCAAGCCCTGCCGTAAGACCGGCTAAGACATCGCCGCTGCCGCCTTTTGACATTGCCGGTGTGCCTGTTATGTTTATACAGGCTTTGTTTTCCGGCGAGGCAATTACGGTTGATGCATCTTTCAAAACCACAACGGCACCGTATTCCTTGGAAAATTCAAGGGCGGCGGAAACGGGGTCTTTTTTGATTTCTTCCCTTGTTTTTCCGCAAAGACGGCTCATTTCGCCTATATGGGGAGTTAAAACAACATTTGCCTTTGTTTCCTTAAGCAAATTTTTCATTTCACAAAGGCAGTTTATTCCGTCGGCATCTATTATAAGAGTACCTTCGGCATTTTCCAAAAGAGTTTTTATAAGGGCTTTCGTGTCATCTGTTACCCCCAAGCCGGAGCCTGTCAAAATTACCGCTTTGCCGTTAAGCTCATTTTTGACTTTTTTATAGGCGGAAGGGGTTAAATATCCCTTTGTGTCGGGAATTATTTTCGTAACAGCCTCTGTCAGGCTTTGATGTATTATTTCCGCCGTTTTTTCGGTACATACTCCGCAGGCAAGTCCGGCACCGCTTTTATAGGCAGCCGTCAGATTTAAAACCGCCGCCCCCGTCATTTGGTCACAGCCGGAAAAGGCATAGACCTTACCGTAAGTGCCTTTGTTTGAAGAGGGGGTTCGCTTAGGCAGCCTCGCCCCGGCGTCCTGTTCTGTCAAAGTGAAAAGGGTCGGTTCACTGCCGTTCGGCTGACTTTGTGGTATGCCTATTGAGCCGACAAGAAGTCTGCCTGTGTACTGCCTTGCCGGGAAGAGAAGAAGATCGGCTTTCGGCAGATGGAAGGTATATGTTAAATCTGCCTTTACGGCATTTTCGTAAACCTCGCCGCTGTTTGAGTTTACCCCTGTGGGGCAGTCGGCGGCTATTATATACTTGCCGCTGCTGTTTATACAGGCGCAGATTTCCCCAAGAGGGGCTCGAAGACTGTTTGAAAGCCCTGTGCCCACAAGAGCGTCAATTACAATATCCGTTTCGGAAAGAACGGCTTTATAGTTTTCCGAAAAGGGTATTCCTAATGCTTTTGCAATGTCATAATTAAGGCGGCAGTCAGGTGTTGCTTTTTCCATATCTCCGTAAGGAACAATTGTAACCTTAAAGCCCCTTGAAAACAAGCCTCTGGCTATGGCGAAACCGTCGCCGCCGTTGTTTCCTTTTCCGCAGAAAACGGCTGTTTTCTTTGTTTTGTCAAAATTTTCTTCTATATAATATACAATATTTAATGCGGCATTTTCCATAAGAATAAGAGAGGGCACACCCAACTCTTTCATACCGTATTCTTCGGCTTTTTTCATTTGCGAATTTGTTAAAACGAACAATATTATTCCTCCTTTTCCGCCGTAACAAAGGCGGCGGCATATTCTTTTTCGTGCGTTATGGAAACATTGAAAATCAAACCGCTGTATTTTTCTCCGTTTCCGTTAAGTCTGATATAAGGTTTTCCCAGAGAGTTATGCAAAATTTCAATATCTTTAAGACCTATTTCCCGAAAGCCCACACCCAAAGCCTTTACAAGAGCCTCCTTTGCAGCATAACAGCCGGCCAGCCTTTCCGGGCGTCCTTTAAGCTCCCGAAGTTCCCTTTCCGTAAAAGCAAATTCGAGAAAGCTTTCCTTTGCCTCGGCAATTCTTTCAACCTTTACCATGTCGGTTCCTATTCCGTAAAGCATATAATCACGTCCTTTAAATAACTGTTACTATTTTAACACTGTTTTCTGTAAATTAAAAGTAGGATTTCTTGCTTTTTAAAGAAGAATATTAAATAATTATAAAAGGTTGAAAAGGGCGGAGACGCCCGAGAGAGGAGATTATATATGATA
>JAJQBF010000148.1 GCA_021203425.1 Clostridiales bacterium
GATTTTCTCATAGCTATATTATACCATAATCTGAGCCATTTGTCCACACCCAAATAAACATTATTAAACTTCCCCAGAAACTTCCCCAAAATTTAACACGTTTTTCCTTAAAATCTTCTCTGAAGGGAAACATAACCGCCCCGAGAGGCAAAACATTATAGGAAACATATATAAGAGCCGAGATTAAAACAGACAAGCAACCGTTTTCCCCTGTTTCCGTCTGCTGTATATTCCAAAAAAGGACACAACGCCGTTCCGCAGACTATACCCGACAGAACAAGGAAAGGAGTTAAAACAAAACTGACTTCGGAAAATCCGTTTCTGCCTTCGGAAACACAAAACCAAACAAGGAGGCAAAGCAAAAGAGAGCCTGTTTCCCGATGAAAGCCTGTTATTTCTTCAAACACAGCCCCTGCCGCTGCCGTCGTAGACACAAACAAAACAAACATAAAAGCAAGATTAAGCCATATTATAGGTTTACCCCGTCTTCCGAAAAGCTCATATACGCTTTGAGCCTTGCTTTTGCCGATAATCGTGAACAAAAACAAGCCTAAAACAAGATAAAGCAGACAGCACATAAAAAGACCTAAAATTCCATAAGAGCCGAACCGCCCGAAAAACTGCCAAAGTTCACGCCCTGAGACAAAGCCTGCCCCTATAACCGTTCCGGCATATACAAAGCCTGTTTCAAGCCCTTTTTTCATAAACATCTCTCCGAAAACCTTTTTTACAGCTTATTCACCGGATTTTGAGTATATTAATAAAGCAGGGTCGAAAAACCCTGCTTTTATAGCTTGATGGAATGCGGTATACCTGAGAGTTTACTTATGTTGTTTTTATTATCAGGGAGCTGTCGTCTTCAAGAATATCATGCGCCAAAACCCATAAAAACCAAAGTTCCTTTGCCGCTTTTGCCCTTGTGACTTTTTCCTTTGGCTTAAGAAGAGTGCCGTTTTTAACCTTGCCACTTTCTATACCCTCTTCACTTCTCATAAGCCCCAAATCATATACAATATGAAAAGCGTCGGCATATTGCGGAGAAATTTCTTCTTTATCGTTAAGCTCCTCCCAAGTTATTATGGGGTAATAGCCTGTTTCCTCACCTTTTAAATTCGGGTCATAGTTTGGGTCATCGGGGGAAATGGTTGTGCCGTTATAATCTGTCATATAGGGCGGTCTGTTAAGACTCATTTTTTCGTCATAGCCGAATTTCAGCTTATAAGCCGTAAGAATCACCGCCGCCATTTCTTCTCTTGTCATATATCCTTTTGAATTATAAGGTGATAAAGCCGACTTAATATCTTCTTTTGAAGTATCAAGCCCCCAAAGGGCACAAAGAGCGGAAATAAAAGCTCTTTTATCTATATTTTCATTGGGTCTGAATCTGCCGCTGCTGTCCTTAAACATAACCCCAAACTGAAGAAGTTTTTCAATTTGGTTTCTGTAATAGCCGTCATTTCCCACAGGGTTTATGCTTACGTCTTCTGCCCATTCCGGATAAATCCTGCTCCAGTCATTTGTTTTTACGGCATCTTGTACTTCTTTTTTTTAAGCAGCCGCTTAATGCCTTCATATTGCGGCTTGCCGTTTCGGCTTTCGCCTGTCTGTAAATCTCCTCTGCAATAATTTTACACCAAACCTTAGAAGCAGCCTCCTTAAAATGAGTTCCGTCAATTTTACGCTGAGGGTGACCGTTTGCAACCGAGCCGGAGTTTGTCTTTCCCGGGGTTTCTCCTGCCTCAATACCCATATAAATCGCCGTTGTTCTTTCAGGACCTATTTCCGAAATATATTCTTTTGCAGGCTCAAAAAGGTTTATACACTCAACACCGCTGTTTTCCCCTGCGGCTTTTTTCATAAGCCCTACGGAATCAGGGTTAAAACCCTCTTTCGGAACACCGTTAACTGTCCTCGGCATAGCCGTCACCAAAACAGGCACAAGCCCCCTTACTCTCATAGAGGGGATATAAATTTTATTAAGCCATTTTTTATAGTCCTCCGCTGTTGTACCCCTGCCGAATCTTGCCTCAGGACCTTCAATTCCGTCGTTTCTTTCGTCATTGTGGGCAGAGTGGAGGAAAACAAAATCTCCCTTTTTGCTGTCAAAAGCAAATCGTTAAATCTGTTTTCGCTGTACATAAGTCTCATAGACCGCCCTCCGGCGGAATAATTTATAATATTTACCCTTGTTTCATCAAACATATTGTGAATAAGCTGACCCCAGCCCGACATAGGCGCCTCTTCAAAGGTATATGTTTTCTCGGTGGAATCGCCCAAAACATAAATTGCGGGAAGAGCCTCGGGGTTTGCCTCGGTTATTTTTAAGGGTATAATTTCTATATAAGACAACCCTGCAGTACAGCATTTCTCCTTACAGGGAAGACTTTTAGGCTCTGTTTCGATTTCAATATATCCTTCTGCGGAAACAAAATCATATTCAAAGGTGCCGCTGTCTTTCCATACCGCATAATTCTTGATTTTAACCCGTCTCGGTGCGTCCCAAAAGCCCTGTTCGGTAATTCTGTTTGGGTTGGTTCCGTTTACCGAAATATTAATGTTTTCAGAGGAACAGTCTGTTATGCCGACCTTTATTTTATATGCTCCGGGTTTAATATTGTCGGCTCTGAAAGCGAGACCTCCGTAATTATAATGAAAATCACTTTCATAAAATGTATGAGTTCCTGAGCCGTCTTCTTTAATAGTAAAACCGTTTCCGTTATAAAAAATATCTTTTACGTTAAGCTTTCTCGAAGGCAGAGCTGAGGCTTCCGAAACAAAGCCGAAACCGGCTGTTTTATTATATAAGGGAATTTTATCTGCCGATGTAAAATCAAACCTGATTTTGTCCATTTTCATCACCGTATAAACGCAAACCGAGCGACAGGCTCTGCTGCCTATCGCCCGGATTGTTATAAATTAATTAGTATAATAAACTGTTTTCGAATCAGCCTGTATAGCTGTAGGAACTGTTAAGAACCTTGCGGAGAATCTTAGCTGCATCGTTTGCATCAACATTTCCGTCGCCGTCTACATCGTCGGTGTTCCAGCCGTCCTTAGCCTCACCTGTAAGTACAAAATGAAGCATAGCTGCCGAGTCGTTTGCCGTAAGAACGCCGTTGTTGTCAACGTCGCCTGTAAGACCTTCTTCAGTAGGTTCGTCGGGTTCGCTTGGCTCAACAACTGTGTCGCCGATAGAATCGAAGATTGCCTGACCTATAGCAGACCAGTAGGGCTGTTCTGTAAGGCTCTTGTCTTTAGCTGTGAATACTGAATCCTTAATTGTGAAAATGTATTCACCGCTTGTTTCTTCGCCGTAAGCTGTTTCGGGCTGTAAAACATAAGGTGATGCCGAAACGTCTGCGTCCTGAATAAACTTAGCTATTAAGCCGGCCTGAATCATACCGCCTGTCTTGTTGCTGTGAGTCTTGTCGCCTGTATCCATTATTGCTGCGCCTAAAGTATCGCTGCCGCATTCTGCATATGCATCTTCGAATAAGTCAACTGTCATCTGGAATGCATCAATGTAGTAAACTGTATTGCCGGCTGCAATATTTTCTTCGTAAAGCTCTTCACAAGCTGTTACATAAGCGTTGTTTGTTGTGTAATAGTCTGCCGTAAGAGCATAGTCTGTACCTGCGTCATGGTGTGTTCTGATCTTGCCGCTTGTGTAGTACATTCTTGATACGGGAGATACTATAACAGGGATAGCACCTGCTGCCAGAGCTCTGTCGATATATTCCTGTAAGAATCCCTTATAAGTTGCGCCGCAGTTCCAAGCATATGTTCCGTCGGAAGACTTCATAGACTCTGTGGGTTTAATTGTGGGGAAACCGCTGCTTCTGTCGCTTGATGTGGGAAGGCTGTCCTGTGTATAAAGAGGAACAAATCTGTCTGCGTAATAGCTTTCTCCGTTTGCACAGTCATTGTGACCGAACTGCATAAAGAGATAATCACCGGCTTTGATATTTTCCATAATTGTATCAAGCTTGCCTTCGTTGAGGAAAGAACGGCAGGCTCTTCCGCCCTGAGCATAGTTATTGATTGTTACATAGTCTTCGTCGAAGAAATCCTGTAAGAATTCGCCCCATGAACCGGCTGAAAGAATAGCTCCGCTGTTATACATACCCTTTGCAGAGTAATCCTTAACTGTTGAGTCACCAGCAAGGTAAATGTTGATTCCCGAACCGGGAGCAATGCTGCTGGGGTTGTCAGGGTCTGACCATGTGTCGCTTACAGCGTTTTCATATACAAGAACGAAACCGGGGTCGCCCTCTAAGCCGTAGTTTGTAATAGGAGTAACAACTGCAAGGAGATAATATCCGGCACATTCCATAGGAATCTGATAGCTTGTTGTGCTTACTGCCGATGTTGTGTAAAGAAGTGTTGCCTTGCTTAAGCATTGCTTAAGCATTGATGTGCTTAAGTCTGTTCCGTCATAGCCTGAAGGAACTTCTGAAACAGCGTACCATGAAATTCTCGATGCATCGCCGTTTTGATCAAGCGCATAATCTACGGTAATTGTTTCACCGGGGTTGGGCTTGTTCAAGTCGCCGTTTGATGAAAGATTGGGCGCTGTTGCAAATGAAGGAGCTGTTGTGGAGTCGGTTACATAATATGTAGGTGTCCAACCCTTGTTTATAAATACGCTTTCTACAGAATAATCTGCAAGATTAATGGTTTCGTCTGTAAGAACTATAGCCTTGGCTGCTCTTCCGCTTGTGTCAACTGCCTCACCGTCGCAGGTTGTGTTATATTCCACAAGCTTGGCTGTTTCGGAAGTATCGGGGTCATTTGAACCCATTGTTGTCCAGCCCTTGCTTGATATCATATCAGTCTCCTGGAGCTGAGTATTTATGAAAGCAACAGTTGCGCTGTCGCCCCAAAGTCTGCCGTAGGTTCCGGCTGTTGTGTCTCTTTCGCTGTTATATGAAATATAGCAGCTCTTGAAGATATAGCTGTCTTCTGCCGGGTAACTTGTACTTGCAGACTGGGCTGTAAGGTAGCCTGCAGACTCTGTTCCGTTATAACCGCAGAAATTGATTTCACAGCCGTCGAAAATAACATCGCCGTTGCCGTAGATAAAGTCTGTCTGACCTTCAATGTAGCAGTTTCTGTAGTATGAGTCATAGGCTCTGTTACAGGTATAAAGTGTATCCTGACTTCCTATGAAAGCACACTTATTGAATTCAACCTGATCTGCATAGTTTACATATGCGGCAGCTCTTTCCGTAGCTGCTCTTGTGTCAACCTCTGTTGTTTCTTTTCTTACTGTGGTTATTGATTCACGACCATTTACTTCTACACCGTCTGAAAGCTCTTCTTCTGTCATATATTTGTTGAAGGAGTTTTCAAACTTGATGTTTTCTACCTTAAAGCCGGAGGCTGTGCTGGCTGTAATAACAGCTGAACCCCAGTAGCTTATTACGTCGCCCTTTTCAAACTGGTCATAGTCTGCGTAGGGGTCGTATACACTGTCTACTGAACTGTAATATTTATAGCCGATACCGTAATACCATGAAATAATTGTGTCATCACTTGTTCCGCCGTTGCTCTCAAGAGTAATATTGGGAACTGTGATGTAAAGCTGTTCACGATATGTACCGGGGTCGATTTTGATTGTTACTCTTTCGTTGTTTTCTCTTGTCATATTTGAAACTGCCTCAACAGCGGAGCTTATTGACTTATAAGCCTTGTCGCTGCCGACTTCAAGTGTGGCTGAGTAAGCCCCTGTCTTAGCTGTTTCGTCTTTTAAGAGAAGATCTCTTTCCACTGCAGCGCCGTCAACAACAACGTGAGTTGATGTAGAGTAGCTGTCGCTAGTTATAGCTGCAAGATATGAACCGTCACGAAGAGATACGCTGTAAGCGCCTGCCGAAACTGTTCCGCTGTAAACATAACCGTCGTCTACATTTGTAAATGTAATTGCGAAAGGAGCTGTAGTAAGAGTGTCATATTCTCCTCTTACCTGCGTAAGACCTAAGAAACCGCCGCTTACTGCATATGTGGCAACTGAGCTTAAGGCAATATCAAGTGTTATATTGTCTGATGTTTCGTTTGCTGCCGTATAGGCTGTGCTGAGTTCATAGTCATAAGCACCTCCAAGAGAAACGGTGTATGTTTCGCCTGCTGCAAGCTGAGCTGTATAGGTTAAGGCTGTTTTGTCGATTTCGGCATTAACAACCTCATAGCTTGTAAGGTCGCTGGGTGTGAAAACAAGACCTAAATCTGTTGTGTCATAGCCGCTTGCAAGACCTGTAATACTTCCCTGGGCCATAGTAGGAAATGCTTTCGGCTATTGTAAGGTCGGCTGTCTGTGTGTGGTCATCTGTTGCTGTTACGGAAACAGTCTTTGTGTCTGTGCTTATTGCATATGATGTAGCGTCACTGCCTGAAAGAGAAGCTACATAGTCATAGCCGGGCTTTAAAACTATTGAATAAGTATTTCCGTCAACAGTTGCCTCTTTAACTTCGCCTGTTGTTTTGTTTGTAAACTTAAGGCTGTATGAGCCTAAATTATAGCTGTCGTTAATTGTTCCGCTTAATGTTGTATAAGGAACAAATTCACCGCCGTAGCTGTTCATTTTTGAACCTGAAACGGTTATATAATATGTATAACCTTCTTCCACTTCGATTTCCAGAGTAGCATATGATGTGTCCTGTGTTACTACCATAGAATCTGTGTCATAGTTGTCTGTTCCTCCGGGAACAAAGCTTCCCAAAGCTTCGCTTGTTCCGTCGGGAAGAGATGTTCTGCTGACATAGCCTGTCTTTGTTGCTGCATTTCCTATACGTACTGTAAGTGTACCGTCGGACGCCGGTGTGTAATCAGTATAGGATTTGTTTTCCGTTACAACGATGCCGTTAGATGCGGAACCGTTACAGTTGTTGGATCTTATTGCGTAATAATCTCCTGTTTGGGTATAAGAAATAATGTGTGTTGTGGGGCTGTGATATGTGAAGGCAACGCCGTCAGCATACATAACCGCAGTTCCGCTTGAATTGTCATCAGCGTTGGTAATAGTCCAATAACCGTAGGTTTCGGTTGTGTCGGCAATTACCAGTGAACTGCAAACGGAAAAAATCATTAAAACGGACAAGATGAGAGAAACCGCTCTCTTAAGACCGTTTCGCTTAAAACTTAACATAAATAATTTTCCTCCTTTATTATTGTTTTTGCCTGTAAGGATTTATATTTTTTGCACAAAAGAAACAAAGCATAAAAATCCCCTTAGTTTATTTTACACCATTTTTATCATTTGTAAATACCAGTTTGTGAAATTTTAAAGGTATCAGATGAGTTTTTGCCCCTGTCTGAAGTCCTTTTAAAAATCTCCTCTGTCCGACTTATCCGTTAAAATATTTTCAGCCGATTCCGGTGTCAGCTCCGTAACACTCCTAAGCTTTCGTCTTATAGCGTTGGATCTTGTTCCCACAAGTCTTTCCAAATCATCGTCGGCTTGTCTTATTCTGTTTCTTGCGCTTGCCAAAACCGTGTCGAATTTTTCGAATTCCGTCTTGACTGCCCCCAAAACCTCCCAGACTTCCGAGCTTCTTTTTTGTATTGCCACCGTTTTAAAGCCCATTTGCAGACTATTTAAAAAAGCCGCCATAGTTGAAGGCCCCGCAATATTAACTCTGTATCTTCTTTGAAGTTCCTCCACAAGCCCCCTGTTTACTGCTTCACAGTAAAGCCCTTCAAAGGGCAAAAACAAAACGGCAAATTCCGTTGTCTTGGGAGGGTATATATATTTGTCTCTTATATCCTTTGCCTCTGCCTTTATTCTTGCAATAAGCTCTTTGGCGGCGGCATCAACGGTTTCTTTTGAGCCTGTGTCATAGGCATCAAGGAGCTTTTCATATGTATCCCCGGGAAATTTTGAATCTATGGGAAGATAGACAAAACTGTCATCATCGGCAGAGGGAATTTTTACGGCACATTCAACAGCCTCACGGCTGTCAGGTTTCACCCGGCAGTTTATTTCATACTGTTCCGGAGCCAAAATTTCCTCTAAAATAGCACCCAGCTGAATTTCTCCTAAAATTCCTCTTGTTTTAACATTTGTCAAAACTCTTTTTAAATCTCCTACTCCTGCGGCCAAACTCTGCATCTCTCCCAGCCCCTTGTAAACCTGTTCGAGCCTTTCGTTTACGGCTCTGAATGACCTTGAAACACTGTCCTGAAGCTTTTCATCAACCACCTCTCTCATTTCGTCAAGCTTTTTGTTATTGTCAGCCCTAATGGCATAAAGCCCCTCGTTTACGGTTTTTCTGATTTGGTTCAGCTTTTGTTCGTTTTCAAGAGCAAAGGTTTTAAATCTGTCCTCCTGCATACCTATGCCGGCGGAAAGAGTCTTCCTTATGCTGTCCTGCTGAGAATGGAGCATAGCAAAAAGGCTGTCCTGCTCCCTTTCCATACTGCGGCTGAAACTCCTTGCCATCATAACGCATAAGGCAATTATTATAATGACAGCCAAAACTCCCAAGCCCGAAATCAAAATAATCTGTACGCCCATATCAAATCACACTCCTTAGTTAAATGCTTTTCTTTTATTATACACCATAAATATGTAAAAAACTTACAATATTAAATTTCTTAGTATATTGACAACAGTATGAAACAGAGTTATAATGAAAACGACATATGACGGAAACAGAGGTGATTATAATGCCCAGACCGAGAAGGTGCAGAAGGGTTTGTTCCGAGCCTGTTTATAACTGTTTCGCGCCCAAAGGGAGTTTATGCAGGGAGAGTGTTATATTGTCTGTAGACGAATATGAAATAATTCGGCTTATTGACTTAGCCGGGCTGACTCACGAACAATGCGCCGCAAGAATGGACGTTTCCCGAACAACCGTTACGGAAATGTATGAATGTGCAAGACACAAGCTTGCAGACAGCCTCGTAAACGGAAAAGAACTTCATATAGCCGGCGGCTGCTACAGGCTTTGCGACGGTTCGGCTGTAGGCTTTTGCGGAAGATGTCGGAAATTTTCAAAACCGGAGGAAACTGCCGGCGGCTGTCATGTGTGCCGTTGTTCCGAAAACGAACAGGTATAACCTGTAAGGTATAACTTATAACTTATAACTTGTAAGCTATAAAAATTATAATAATTTCTTACTTTAACTTATTAACACCCAATCAATTAACGGAAAGGAGAGGTTTAAGTGAAAATAGCGGTAACTTACGAAAACGGCAATATTTTTCAGCATTTCGGTCACACAGAAGAATTTAAGTTCTATGAGACGGAAAACGGAAGTATTGTAAATCAGCAGACTGTTTCCGCCGACGGTTTCGGTCACGGAGCCTTAGCCGGCTTTTTAAAGAATCTTAATGCAGATGTACTTATCTGCGGCGGAATCGGTCAAGGAGCTATTGCCGCTCTTGAAGAAGCCGGAATTAAGGTTTGCGGAGGTATTTCAGACTCAGCCGACGAGGCTGTTGAAAAATATCTTTCGGGAAGTCTGATTTATTCGTCAGCCCCCAACTGCAGCCATCACCACGACCACGAGCATCACCACCACGGCGGCGGTCACTGCGGAGGTCATAACGGCTGTCACGGAAACGGAGGAAACTGTCATGAGTGAATGTTCACATAACTGTTCGGAATGCAGCAGCGACTGCGCCGAAAGAACAGCTCCGGCTGATTTTCTCGAAAAGCTCAATGAAAAATCAAGCGTCAAAAAAGTAATAGGCATCGTCAGCGGAAAGGGCGGCGTGGGAAAATCTCTCGTGACTTCCCTTCTTGCCTCGGAAATGCAGAAAAAAGGCTTTAAATGTGCCGTTATGGACGCTGACATAACAGGTCCTTCGATTCTGAAAATGTTCGGTGTTCATCAAAAAGCCGACGGAGACGAAGAAGAAATTTTTCCCGTATCAGCAGAAAACGGTGTTAAGCTTATGTCAATTAATCTTCTTCTCGAAGATGAAACAGACCCTGTGGTTTGGAGAGGACCTGTCATTGCCGGCGCTGTTAAGCAGTTTTGGACAGACGTTCGCTGGGGCGATATTGACTATATGTTTGTAGATATGCCCCCGGGAACAGGCGACGTTCCCCTTACTGTGTTCCAGTCACTGCCTGTTGGCGGAATTGTGGTTGTTGCCTCACCTCAGGAGCTAGTTGAAATGATTGTAACAAAAGCCGTAAATATGGCGGCTATGCTTGACATTCCCATTTTGGGACTTGTTGAAAATATGGCATATTTTGAGTGCCCCGACTGTCACGGCAGACACTATATATTCGGAAACACCCCCATCGGAAAAATACTGCTTGACTGCGGAATAGACTTAGGCTTGGAGATTCCCGTTGATCCTAAGCTGGCGGCTGCCTGTGACAAGGGCGAAATATGGAAATATGAGGCCGACTGGCTTGAGGCTTTGGCCTCGCTCATAGAATAAAAATGCATTAATTTATAAGGAGGTTTTACATTATGAAACAAAGTTTTTACATCTGCAATACCTGCGGAAACATTATTGCAAAGGTAAAGGACAGCGGTGTTCCTGTAATGTGCTGCGGAAAGAAAATGGAAGAAATTATCCCCGGAACATCTGACGGCGCTGTTGAAAAGCACGTTCCCGTTTACACAGTTGAAAACAACATTGTCAGCGTTACGGTAGGCTCGGCAGAACACCCATTGCTGCCGGAACACTATATCGAGTGGATTTCCGTTCAGACAAAACAGGGCAACCAGCGCAAGGAATTAAAGCCCGGCGAACCGCCTAAGGCTTGCTTTGCACTTTGCGAAGGCGACAGCGTAGAGGCCGTTTACGCATATTGTAATCTTCACAGCCTTTGGAAGGCATAATTTTTCTTTGGCGAAAGCAAATCAATTTAAAAGCAGCTAATTAATTTCATAGTAAACACCCATATGTGCCGCATACCACCATATTATAAAAGCCCCGATTGCTACGTGCTTAACGCACTCCCGCAATCGGTCCAAAATTCGCTGCTCCGGACTATCGTCCTACGCTGCTCATTTTGGGGAAGTTGTCTGATATACAGTCATCTATGCAAACTCTGTTTGCCTATCTGCCTGTCTATCGACAACACTTTTATAGTAACTATGCAAAATCTATCAGTTCTGATATAATAGGCATTGAAAAATATTTATCGGAGGCATTTTATGTATAAAAAGAAGTTGGAGTCAGATATTCGCTGTCCCTTGGAATACGGTCTTGAGGTATTCGGCGGAAAATGGAATTCACGAATTATATGTGTTTTGGCAAGCAGGCAAACTCTTCGCTACAGCGAGCTGCGACGTGAAATGGGCAATATAACAGATGCTGTTCTTGCGTCTACTCTTAAAGGGCTTATTTCAAACGGGCTTATAGTCAGGAAACAATATAATGAGATGTCTATGAGGGTCGAATATTCTCTTTCGGAAAAAGGGCTGTCGGTTGTGCCTATACTTCAAAGCATATGTAAATGGTCGGGGCAGTTTTACAGAGACGAAAGCGAAAACACCCTTATACAGTGCCGAAAATGCGATTATAAATAATGGAGGTTTTGCCGCTATGAATGAAAAAATCACTTATACCGAAGAAAAAAGTTCACCTGTGAACAAATACGGGAGCTGTTTTTTGTCTGTAGGCTGGGTTTCGGGAAAATACCCCAAAAGACTGTATAAAGCCCTTATGAATTCTCAAACCGTCATAACCGCCTGGGCGGAAGAACGGCTTGTGGGTTTGGTAAGGGTTATTGACGACAGCGAAATGGTAGCTTATATGCATTATGTTTTGGTAAACCCGGAATTTCAGGACAGAGGCATAGCCGGAACAATGGTTGAGCTTGTAAAGGAAAAATATAAGGATTATCTTTACATAGAAATTATGCCGGAGGAAAGCAAAAATGCCGCTTTTTATGAAAAACACGGCTTTACAACTATGACCGACGGTGTCGCTATGCAGATATGCAACTATAATAACCAAGTTTAAGCTATGAAATTTATTAGCAGCTAATAATTTTGCCGACGTCTTGTTATTTTCGATTAACTTTGATATCCTGAGTATATAAGGTTAAGGTAATCAATAATTCATATTATAACCGCATTATATTATTGGGAGGTAATCAAAATGTTAAACGAAAACGTAAAAAAAGGTTCTTGAAGAAAATATGTGGGATTTGGCTACCTGTGCAAACGGTGAGCCTAATGTTGTTCCCGTTGCTTTTAAGATGATAACAGACGAAGGCAAATTAGCTGTAGGAGATGTATTTCTGGAAACAACTCTTAATAATCTTACCGCAAACAGCGGAAAGATTGCCGTTTTGGTATATGACGCAAAATCATTAGAAGGCTATCAGATTAAAGGCACAGCCGAATATCTGACAAATGGAGACATTGTTTCCGGCTTTAAGGCTATGGTTGAAAAGATGTTTAACGGAGCGGCAACCGCAAAGGGTGCTCTTCTTATTACTCCTGAGAAGGTAATTGTTGCCACACCGGGAGCGGAAAATAAAAAAGTCGTTACAGTTCAGCCAAATCACTCGCAAAGCGCCTGCTAACGCAGTCGACGCCGCTTTGCGGCTCAATTTTTGCTCGTTATTTGGCGTTCCGCTCGTGGTTTTTCATCAGAAACTTCTTTAGTAAATGAATTTACACAGAAGTTTCTGATGAAAAACCACGGCTGAACTGTTACAAAAAAGTGCTTTAATCCAATTAATTAAAAGACGGTAAACGGATACGCATAACTGTATCTGTTTACCGCTTTGTATTTACAGACATCTTTTGTAAATTATTAACATAACTAAAAAAAATAATATAAGGTGGGAAAAATATGAAATTTATTAAAACAAATATTTTAGGCGTTGTATTATGCCTTATTACTGCTTCTGCGGCAAAGCTTTTGGAAGGGTTTCTCCCCTTCGGCTCTATCGTGGGAACTCCCGTTTTTTGCTATTATCATAGGTTTACTTCTTGCGTATGTGAATTTTCCGGAGAGCTTTAAGCCGGGTATTAATTTTACATCAAAAAAAGTCCTGCAGTATTCAATAATACTTTTAGGCTTTTCTATGAATCTTTTTAATGTTATAAAGGTAGGCGGTCAGTCGCTGGCTATAATTGCCTCTACTATAACGGTTGCTCTTGTTACTGCCTATGTTTTAGGCTATAAAATTTTAAAAATACCTGCAAATCAGGCTGTACTTGTAGGGGTAGGCTCCTCAATCTGCGGCGGCTCTGCCATTGCGGCGACGGCTCCCGTTATAAAAGCGGAAGACGAAGACGTTGCAAGCGCAATTTCCACAATCTTTCTTTTTAACGTAATTGCGACGGTAATTTTCCCTACACCGGGAAATCTTATAGGTATGACAGACACAGGTTTCGGTATGTGGGCAGGAACAGCCGTAAATGATACATCTTCCGTTGTTGCCTCGGCTACAACCTGGTGCAGTATGCCCGGACACGACCCCAATCTGGCTTTGGATCTTGCCACAATAGTTAAGCTGACAAGAGCCCTTGCAATTATACCCATAACCTTTGTTTTGGCTCTTTACAAAACAAAAACAGATAAAAATTCAGACGTTAAATTCAGCCTTAAAAACGCTCTGCCTTCTTTCATTATTTTCTTTATCGTGGCTTCTATTGTAAACACAATAACAAACAGCCTTCTTGCAGACAACGAGGTGGCTTTAAGCTGTGCGTCTTCAATTTTTTCATTCCTCTCTTCCGCCGGAAAATTTATGATTGCTATGGCAATGGCGGCAATAGGGCTTAACACAAACCTTGTAAGTCTTTTTAAAAACGGAAAAAGCCCATATTCTTAGGGCTTGTAATTTGGGTTCTTATTGCGGTTGTTTCTCTCGGTGTTCAGAAAGCAACGGGAATTTGGTAAAAAGCAATTTGAACAAATGTTTCAATATGACATACTTAAGAAACCGCTGTACCGATTAATCAGCGGTTTCTTAATTTTTTGTTTATATTGTCAAGAAGGCGTACAATTTCGCCCATACCGATAAAGAAAAAACCGGCGGCGCAGTACATAAACAAGTATGTGAAAAATATTAAAAACGAAAAGCCGTATTTTAAGTCTTCCGTTTCCGTTTTTGCCAAGCAGAGACTTATAATTGTTCCGGCAATCATTATAATTATACCGAATTGTTTTAAGGTTCTGCCTGCGGTGTTTTTTATGCTGTTTACGGAGCCGATCAAACCGCTCTGTTTTTCACCTGTTTCGTTTTCCTCTTCATCTTCGGATATCCCTGCCGCCTGTCTTTCGGCTTTTTCGATTTTACTGATTTCCTCCCTGTTTTGGGAGCCTTTTTTTACGGCAAGGGCGAAAAAAATAATTATTACAAATACAGCAAACAAAGTTACAAATATATTCACGATTATCCCTCTTTTTATGCAAATAATTTTTCCAAAAGAAAAAATATGCTTTCCTTTGCCTCTTCGATATCCTGTTCTCCTTTTATTATGCAGAATAAAACGATAGCTAACACCATTGTAAGATATTGAGCCATAAAGCGGTTCAGTTTATCATCTTTTGAATAATTCTCTCTGAGATGTTTCAAAACTTCGTTGTGTACAATGGCAATAGGGGAAAAAGCTACCCCTTGTACCATATAATTGTCGATTTGTTTAAAATTAAAATTATATTTGCCCTCTTTAAAATTTTCTATAAATTTGCTGAAGAAAACTTTATAATATTTGCATAAATTATCCGATTGAGCCGCCTCTGAGGCCTTTGTCATACAGTCATTAACAAGCTCATTTATCAAAAATGACAGAAAGTCATATTTATCGTTAAAATGCTTATAGAAAGTTCCTCTGCCAACCATAGCGTTGTCGCAAATTTCGTTTACGGTTATATCGGAAAAATTTTTGCGTTTTGAAAGATCTTCCAACGATTTAATCAAAGCCAGATATGTTTTTTTGACTCTTAAATCCATTTTTTCACTTAACATTTACAGCACCTCTTGTGTTTTAAGAATCAATTTTGAAAATTTGTTCATTAATTAACATTATCCAAATATTGATTCTTGTTTTTTCTTCCTTATCATACTATACTATAAAAATAAACAAATGTCAAATATTAATTTTAACTGTGATAACTGACACATATAATTTTAATAAAGGGGGAAATTCACAAAATGCATTTACCATCAATATTATATAAAAC
>JAJQBF010000302.1 GCA_021203425.1 Clostridiales bacterium
TTAAAATTCACGTTTTTTTTTTTTTAATTTATTTTTTTTATTAAAAAATTTAATTTTTTTAAATTTTTTTTCGCCCCCCCCCCCCGAGCACAGGCAGCTTAACACACCTTTATTTATACATAATTAATTATATATCCCTGGTTCTTAATTCTGTCCGAATATTTTCCCTGCAGCCTCATAGCTTTGAATATCACCTATATCATAGCGTTTTCCGGGCATAACCCACGCATGAACTGCTGTCTTTCCCGACAGCCATGCGGCAAAACTTCCCGGAGCATCAATGCCGCAGCCGTTTTCTATCGCATCGGGTATTTTCTTCAAATCCTCTGCTGTATAGCAGTAGAAAGGAGGCACAGCCATATTACCCTTGGGTTTAACGGGTTTTTCTTCATAGCTTGTTATAAGCCCGTTCTCATCAAAGGTTATAATACCTGTTTTCTGTTGTTTTTTAAGCTCATTTTCTTCGTGACACATAACGCAGGAGGTCTTCTTTTCCTTCATATACGACACAAACCCCGAAAATGAGAAGTCAAGAATATTGTCGCCGGCTATAACAAGCACGTCATCTTCTGAATTTAAATATTCAGCCGCAAACTGTATATCCTTTACAGCCCCCAGCCTGTGGTCATTGTCAACAAAGCCGTCGTCCAATATTGTAACCGGATTTTTGAATCTCTGTTTGTCCTTCCATTCATTAAAATGTTCTATAAATTTGTGATTGCTCACTACTATTAAACTCGTAATATCCGGTATATTGTCTATATCCTCCAAAAGCCTGTTTAATATAGGCTTTCCACCTACATCTAAAAGGGGCTTGGGGAAATTTTCCGTCAGAGGATATAACCTTGTGGCATATCCTGCTGCAAGCACAATACATTTCATTTTTTATGTCCTCATATGTTATAATTTAACTCCGTCGGCGCTGCTGCACAAATGGAAAGAATATTTGCCCTTAAGCCTCGGGTATTTTGCAATATATTTTTCTTCAACCTTAGCCTCTATGTCTTCGGCATACTCAGGGTCAATCAAAGCCATACAACAGCCCTTAAAACCGGCGCCTGAAAACCTTCCGCCGTAGATACCCTTTGTTTCCGTCATAATATCATAAAGTGTTATAAGCTCGTCACAGCCGCTTTCATAGTTGTAAACACTGCTGTAACCGCTCTTGAATATAAGCTCTCCGTATGAATCCAAATCGCCTTTTCTCCATGCCTCTGCACCTGCTTCGGCTCTGGCTGTTTCGGAGTAATAATGCTCCGCACGCTTTCTCCATGCCTCAGGAAGTCTGTCCTTATTTTCTTCAAACACTTCAACAGGCACATCTCTCAGTCTTGTGTCGACAAATTTGCCGTAATCGGCTCCGCTGTAAGCCATAAGCGCATATGCCACCGCCTTACATTCATCTTGACGCATATTATATTTTGACGTCACCAGCGAGCGTTCCAAACCGGAAAAGAAAATAGCGATTTTATAGGGTTTCATCACCGGATTTACGGGAATAAGCTCATAAGAATCATCTTTTGTATCCATATATAAAAGGTTATCCTTACGGCAGAGAACCTCACAGGACTGATCTAACTTTCCGCAGGAAACCCCCACATACTCATTTTCCGCCTTTTTAGAAAGCATAATTATTTCCATTTCGGAAAGATTTATACCGTTAACCTTACATAAAGCCGACATAAAGGAAATAATAACTGCGGCAGAAGAAGACAGCCCTCCGATAGGCAGACTTCCCTCAATAACTCCACACAGGCCGTATCTTAAATCATATTTTTCCGACAGCATCTTTGCAGTGCCTCTTAAGTGATCCGCCCAGTCGCCGACCTTTTCCTCCGGTATGGAATGAACGTGGAACTGAGCACGCTTGGGAAAATTAAGAGACGACAGCTCTATAACACCGTTTTTCTTTACGGAGTAGGCTATGTGTATACCGTAATTAATTGCCAAACCGTTTATTTTGCCATACTGATGGTCAATATGCGCCCCCAAAGGGCAAATACGATAAGGGCAAAAAGCAACATCGTCGGGTTTTCGGTTATATTTGTTTACAAAAGCTGAAACACAGCGTAACTCCTGCATTTATAAGACTCCTTTATATATCTGCATCTTTGGGGATAATATTACCTCAGAAAATACCGTATTTAAATGAAAATAATTTTTAAACCTTTCCTTAACTCATATAAAACTCTTTATACCACTCTGCAAATCTTCTTAAGCCATCTCTCAGGCTTGTGTTCGGCTTATAGCCGAAATCTCTCTCCAATGCGGAAGTGTCTGCATATGTAACCGGAACATCACCCTGCTGCATAGGTACAAGTTCTTTGTGAGCCTCAAAATCATAATCTGCGTCCAATACTCCCGCTCTTATAAGCTCCTGCTGAAGAATATCAACAAAGTCAAGAAGATTTTCGGGGCTGTTGTTGCCTATATTATAAAGTGCATAAGGCGGAATAGGCAAGCCGTCTTCTCCGACAGCCCTGTCAGGGGCTTTCTGCATAACTCTGACTACACCTTCAACTATATCATCAACATAAGTAAAGTCTCGCTTACAGTTTCCGAAATTAAAAATCTGAATCTTCTTTCCGGCTCTCAGTTTATCGGTAAAGCCGAAATAAGCCATATCCGGTCTGCCTGCCGGTCCGTAAACCGTAAAGAAACGCAGCCCTGTCGAAGGAATATCATAAAGCTTGCTGTATGCATGAGCCATAAGCTCATTGCTCTTTTTTGTAGCCGCATACAGACTGACAGGATTATCTACCTTATCATCTGTACTGTAAGGCACTTTTTTATTCGAACCGTAAACACTTGAGCTGGACGCATAAACCAAATGTTCAACGGGATAATTTCTGCAGGCTTCCAAAACATTAAAAAAACCCATCAGATTAGATTCAACATATGCATCGGGATTGGTTATAGAATATCTTACCCCTGCCTGTGCGGCAAGATTTACAACCACCTGCGGTCTGTATTCCTCAAATACTGATGTGATTAATGTTTTGTCTGCTATGTTTCCCTTTATAAAGTTAAATGACTGATATCTCCTCAATTTACTTAATCTGTATTCTTTAATTGAAACGTCATAGTAGTCGTTCATATTGTCAAGTCCTATGACCTTGACACCCTTTACTT
>JAJQBF010000136.1 GCA_021203425.1 Clostridiales bacterium
TTTTTGAATTTTTATCAAGCTTTAGATTTGTAAGCTTCATATTCTGCCCTTTTTTTTATTTTTATTATATCATATTTTAAAACTCATAACAATAATATTCTGAATCTGGATCTGTTTTTTTGATTTTATTTTAATTATAATTGTATTGTAAGCGTACTTAACTGCTTTAAATAAATAAGGAGGAGAAAAATGTTAAAACGGGTATGTGCAGGTATGTTGGCTGTCTCTATGACCTTCGGCTTTTCGGGAAGCGTTACGCTTATGGCAGACGAAGAAGAGCCGTTATCGGAAATTTCAGAAGATAAAGCTTCAGATGAAAGTGATTTTTCGGAGATAGATGAACAGGTCTTAAGTGACAGTGCGATAAATACGGAAATTTCAGAGGAGGTTGATATGGCAGATGACAGTGAAGATAGTTCCGGCTTTGACCCGGAAACAGTAATGTGGACAAACAACACAAGTATACAATAAACATTAACACTGAAATGAACTATTGGGCAGCTCAGCCTCTTAATTTGGCTTCAAGCGAAAAGCCCCTTATAGATACTCTTGACGAGTTAGCGGAAAGCGGAAGCATAACCGCTGCAAACCAGTATGCTATATACAATGACAGAGGGGACGACACCTATGAACCCGGTGACCCTTGGGTAACTCACCACAATTTTGACCTTTGGAGAGGAACACAGCCCATAGACAACGCAACAGCGGGTCTTTGGCCCACAGGCGGAGCATGGCTTCTTGACCACGCTTGGCAGTATTATCAGTATAACAAGGACGAGGAATATTTGGCAGAGGTTTACCCCTATATGGTTGGCGCCGCTAAATTCTTCACACAATTCCTTGTTGTTGATCCCGAAACAGGTTATCTTGTAACGGCTGCTTCCTGCTCACCGGAACAGAGCGGTGTTCAGCCCGGTGCGGCTATGGATACTCAGCTTATAAGAAACCTTTACGATATGGTTGTTGAGGCTTCCTCGGTTTTGGGAAAGACAAGCGAAAATGCCGAGCTTATAGTAGCCATAAATGAACAAATGCCTTCAACCTATTTGGGCGATGAGGAAGGTAAAGTTGCTCCCAACCTTATAGATTCTGCAGGACTTATTAAGGAATGGGCAAGAGGAGACGTAAGCTTTGATATTTCCGAAACAACTGATACATCGAAAATAAAGTGGACTGTTACCAATCCCTTTACGGCAGTTGTTTCAACAGTATATAACCACGGCGCAAGCAATTCAACAAACCACAGACACTGCTCACACCTTTGGGAAATGTTCCCCGGTACTCACTTAAGTGCCTACAGCGACAACAAGGACGAACAGGCTATATTTAAGGCTTTCCAAAAATCCGTTTCAGCAAGAAGCACAGGCAGCGGACAGGGCTGGGGTCTTGCATGGAGAATAGGCTTAAACGCAAGAGCACTTGACGGCGACAGTGCTTCATCAATGCTTGAGCAGCTTTTGACAACAAGAACGTCTCCCAACCTTTTCGACCAGCACCCTAATTTCCAAATCGACGGAAACTACGGAGCAACGGCAGGCATAATAGAAATGCTTATTCAAAGCCATGACGGAACAATAAACATTCTTCCGACTCTTCCTTCAAACTGGCAGTCAGGCTCATTTACAGGCTTTAAAACAAGGCTCGGAGCAACAGTTGACTTAAGTTGGGAAAACAATATTCCCACAGAAGCCGTAATTCACACAACAGAAAGCGGAAACTTAAGCATAAGAACAAAATATGCAGGTCAAGCTGTTGTTTACAACGCAATAGGCGAGATTGTAGACAGTGCCCTTAACGGTGATGAAAATCTTATTACTTTCTATGCTTCCAAAAATTCAACTTACACTATAAAGAGTTTCGGTTCAAGCATAGTTGAGGGAGATACAGTATACTATGCTTCCGATGTTACCGAATTTTATGCAAGCGACAACGGCACTAAGCCTAAGCTTGCAAATGACAACACAGAAGTAGGCTACCTTTACAACCGTGAAGGCGTAAGCATAGGCTATGCCGTAAATGATTTCAGCTTTAACGGTCTTAAGGCGCTTGTTCTCAATATGGCTTCCGTAAGAGACAGCAACATATATTTGACAATAACAGTTGACAGTGTCGACGGAACAGAAATAGCCCGTCAGATTGTAACAACGGGAAATAACGAAATTGACCTTTATAATCTTGAGGGCATATCCGAAAGCCACACAATTTGGCTGACCTTTACACAAGATCCCTACAGCAGCTCACAAAAATATTTGGGCAATGCAGGAAATCTGACAGCCACCTATGCAAGCTCCGCAAGCAGCGGTGATGATGACAGTACAACAGAAGCAACTACGGAGACATTTACGGAAACATCTACGGAAACAACAACTGAGACTCCCAAAGGCATGAGAGGAGACGTAGACAACAACGGTAAAATTACCGCAAACGATTCAGCTTGTCTGCTTGCCTATGTACTCAACAACGAGGTGAAAAATCCCTTATGGATTGTCTCTGATTATGTGGCAGATGTAGATGAAAACAAAGGTATATCTGCTTCCGATGCAGCACTGATTCTTGCAAAAACCCTTAATTCAGCAGTTAATTTTGCAGCATATGAATAATGGATAAAAATATCATTTACATTAAAAAACTTTAAGCAACATATAACGAAAAAGGCAGCTCCACAAATTTCCTTGCAGCAGCTGCCTTTTTTCAAAATGAAAGCAAAAGATTATTTGTTCCACATCTGCTCGCTGATTAACATATTGAACGGGATTTAATCAAATTTTTGAGTTTTATAAGTCCTTCTGCAAAATGTTTGTCGGATTTTTCTGTTGAAAGTGCAATTCTCAAATATTGCGGCTTCTGCCTTGTTCCGCAAGAGAATCTGTCCGAATGAAATACCGATATACCATTCTGTCTTATTTCCCGTTCAATAGTGGCGAATTAATCATCACTTCCTTAAAGAAATAGTTGGAAATTAATTGTTTTGCGGCAACATCAGACACAGCTTGAAAACATTATCACTCATAAGTGCATTATCAGTTGCTTCTGTTTTTCTGTTCGATTTTTGATTTTTTTATAAAGACC
>JAJQBF010000079.1 GCA_021203425.1 Clostridiales bacterium
TTTGCGGCATATCGTATATATTCGGTATGCCGTTTATTGCGTAAAGAATGAAAAATACATTTAAATATATTACAAACAGGAGGTTTAATATGAGCTATACAACACAGATGGACGCTGCAAGACAGGGCATTGTTACCCCTGAGATAAAGACAGTAGCTGAAAAGGAAGGCATAGATGTTTCCGAGCTTATGGAGCTTGTGGCAAAGGGTCAGGTTTGTATCCCCTGCAACAAAGTACATAAGTGCATAGATCCAAACGGAATCGGTTCGGCCTTAAGAACAAAAATAAACGTAAACTTAGGTACTTCCCGTGACTGTAAGGATATGGACGTCGAAATGGGCAAGGTTAACGCTGCTGTTTCAATGGGCGCCGAGGCTATTATGGACTTAAGCTCCTTCGGAGACACAAGGGTTTTCAGAAGAAAGCTTACGTCGGAGTGCCCTGCTGTTATAGGAACTGTTCCTATTTATGATGCTGTTGTTTACTATCACAAGGCTTTAGGCAAGATTACAAGCGAGGAATGGATTGACATAGTTAAGATGCACGCCGAAGACGGTGTTGACTTTATGACAATTCACTGCGGTATAAACAAAAACACTGCCGAAAGATTCAAGAAAAATAAAAGACTTATGAATATTGTTTCAAGAGGCGGTTCAATTATATTTGCGTGGATGGAAATGACGGGAAAAGAAAACCCCTTCTATGAACATTTTGATGAAATTTTGGATATCTGCAGAGAATATGACATAACCTTAAGCTTAGGCGACGCCTGCCGCCCCGGCTGTATTGAAGACGCTACAGACACATCTCAAATTGAAGAGCTTATAACCTTAGGCGAGCTTACAAAGAGAGCATGGGAGAAGGAAGTTCAGGTTATGATTGAAGGTCCCGGTCATATGCCCCTTGACCAAATCGAAGCCAATATGAAGATACAGAAGACGCTTTGTCACGGCGCCCCTTTCTATGTTTTAGGTCCTCTTGTTACAGATGTTGCGCCGGGCTATGACCATATTACATCTGCTATAGGCGGAGCTATCGCCGCAACCTACGGCGCCTCCTTCCTCTGCTATATTACCCCCGCAGAGCATTTAAGACTGCCTACCGTTGAAGACGTTAAAGAGGGCATAATTGCTTCTAAAATTGCTGCTCATGCCGCCGATATTGCAAAGGGTGTTAAGGGTGCTAAAGACTGGGACTACCGTATGAGTATGGCAAGAAAGAAACTGGACTGGGAAACTATGTTCAAAGAGGCTATAGACCCCGAAAAAGCAAGACGCTACAGAGCCGAATCTCAGCCCGAAAAGGAAGATACCTGTTCAATGTGCGGAAATTTCTGTGCCGTAAAAAATATGAACCGTATTTTGGACGGAGAGATTGTGTCAATTTTTGATGAGTGATTAAGAAAATTAAGATTAATTAACAGGAGAGGCTGCTCAGCTGACGGGCAGCCTCTTTGCTGGTGATTATTCGGCTGAACTGCAGCGTTGGAGTGTCGGGTTTACTTATATTCATAAAACTTAGGGATTGAAAAAAACATAAATATGATTTATAATTATGTTTATGAAAAATATTAATTTAAGAGGTTATATATATGATATTGTCATGCAATAATGTTTCAAAATCATTCGGAGAAAATACTGTACTTTCAAACATCAGCTTTCTTTTAAACGAAAAGGAAAAGGCAGCGGTTATAGGTGTAAACGGCTGCGGAAAGACTACGCTTTTCAAAATTATATTGGGTGAACTTTCTCCCTCCGAGGGCGAAGTGATTATGAAAGCCGGCATAGAAATAGGTTATTTTTCTCAGGACATTACAATAGACAGCGATAACACAATATATGAGGAAATGCTTAAGGTTTTTGAAAAAACAGCCGAAATCGAAAAAGAAAAGCATTTAACCGAAGAAAAAATGAAGTCTGCCCGGGGAAACGAGCTTGAAAGGCTTATGAAAAAATATGACAGGCTTACTATTGAATTTGAAGACAAAAAGGGGTTTGAAACGGAAAGCCGAATAAGGGGTGTTATTAAGGGTTTGGGTTTTTCGGAGGAGAATACACACAAAAAAATAAATACACTTTCCGGCGGACAGAAAACCCGTGCCGCTTTAGGCAGACTTCTTCTTATGAACCCGGACATTCTTCTTTTGGACGAGCCTACAAACCATCTTGACATAGAATCGGTAAAGTGACTTGAAGGCTATTTGGCAGGCTATTCGGGAACGGTTGTTATAATTTCTCATGACCGCTATTTTATAGACAGGGTTACGTCAAAAATAATAGAAATAGAAAACGGTGTTTCAAAAGTATATGCGGGAAACTATTCTGAATATATAAGCCGAAAGGAAAAGGAAAGAGAAAATCAGCTCCATCGCCATATTAACAATCAAAGAGAAATTAAAAAACAAGAAGAGTCTATAGCGAAACTTAAATCTTTTAACAGAGAAAAGTCAATTAAGCGAGCCGAAAGCAAGGAAAAAGCCCTTGAGAAAATGGAAGTTGTAAAAAGCCCCGATCCTCTTCCCGACAGAATGAGGCTTAAGCTGACACCGGCTAAGGAACGATGTTTTGACGGCGGAAAATCTTTCGAAAGCTTACGGTGAAAACAGGCTGTTCGACAATATTGATTTTGAAATAAAGAAGGGTGAACGGGTTGCTTTAATAGGGGCAAACGGAACAGGCAAAACAACGATTTTTAAGATTATAACAGGGCTTGTAAAGGCAGACAGCGGAAACATCAGGCTTGGGTCTAAGGTTGAAATAGGCTATTACGATCAGGAGCACGAAGGTTTAAACAGAAGTAAAACTATTTTTGATGAAATTTCAGACGAAAACCCTTCAATGACAACAACCGAAATAAGAAACCTTTTGGCGGTTCTTGTTTTTAAGGGAGATGATGTTTATAAACCCATAGAGCTTTTAAGCGGCGGTGAAAAGGGCAGAGTAACCCTGGCTAAGCTTTCCCTTTCAAAAGCAAATTTTCTGCTTTTGGACGAGCCTACAAATCATCTTGACATATATTCAAAAGAACTTTTGGAAGAGGCGCTTATAGGTTTTAAAG
>JAJQBF010000303.1 GCA_021203425.1 Clostridiales bacterium
ATATCAATATGTAGATTTTTTATTTTGCCTTAAAACTAAATAACCCATTTTAAAAAAACGTCTGTAAGAAGCCATGGTCGGTGCTTTGATTTTTTGGGGCTTGAATTCTCACCGTTTTTATATTAAAATCATATTAAAGGTGGAGAAAAGTGGTTGAAAGTGGTTTGAAAGGGTGTTATAATCCCTTAATATAACCTTTGAGGCGGTGATTACTATGTTTATGGGCGAATACATACATTCTATAGATAAGAAAAACCGAATAATCGTGCCTGCCAAATTCAGAGATGAACTGGGAGAAAGCTTTGTAATGACAAGGGGCTATGACGGCTGTCTTTATGTTTTTACAACTGAAGGCTATGAAGAATTCCGCTCCAAAAACATAGGAACATTTTCGATAAACAGCCCAAATGCCAGAAAGCTTATAAGGTTTTTCGCTCCAAACCCCTGCGAGGCTGACGCAAACGGAAGGGTTATTATCCCCGAGAGCCTGAGAAATCACGCTAAAATAGAAAAGGATATCATTTCTGTAGGCTTAAACGATCACATAGAAATTTGGGACAAGTCGGCTTGGGAAGCATATACTACATCTGATGAGTTTATGGGCAATGAATTTGCCGAGGGTCTTCTGTAATGGAATTTAAACACATATCTGTTTTAAAAAATGAAAGTATAGAAGGGCTTAACATAAAACCGGGAGGGCTTTATGTAGACGGAACCTTAGGCGGCGGAGGTCACGGTCTTGAAATTTTAAAAGCTGGCGGCAGACTTATAGGAATAGACAGAGATTCAGAGGCAATAAAGGCGGCAGGAGAAAGACTTAAGGGTTGTGAAAACGTAAGCCTTGTTCATGACAATTTTTGTAATATATCTGAAATTTTAGACAGCCTGTCGGTTGACAAGGCAGACGGTTTTCTGCTTGATTTGGGGGTTTCCTCTTATCAGTTGGATAACGGAGAGAGGGGCTTTTCATATAATACAGATGCGCCCCTTGATATGAGAATGGACAGAGACAAGAGCTGTTCCGCCTTTGATGTTGTAAATTCTTACTCGGAAGACGAGCTTAACCGTGTAATTAAGGAATACGGCGAAGAAAAATGGTCAAGGCGAATAGCCAGGTTTATTATAGAAGAAAGACGTGTAAAGCCCATAGAAACAACCTTTGAGCTTAACACCGTAATTAAGAAGGCAATACCTAAAAAGGCACGTGAAAAAGGGGGTCACCCCTCAAAGCGAACCTTTCAGGCAATAAGAATAGAAGTAAACAATGAGCTGGGAATAATAGAAACAACGATAGAAACTATGGCAGACAGACTTAACCCCGGCGGAAGAATTTGTATTATAACCTTCCATTCACTGGAAGACAGAATTGTTAAAAACACATTTAAAAGGCTTGAAAACCCCTGTGTCTGCCCAAGGGAGTTTCCCGTATGTGTATGCGGGAAAAAGCCTAAGGTAAAGATAATCACAAGAAAGCCTGTAACAGCGGGAGAGGCGGAGCTTGGCGAAAACAACAGAGCTCACAGCGCAAAGCTTCGAATTGCCGAAAGGCTTTAGATAAAGAACCGCTCAAGGGAGTTGGGTAAAACATGAACACCGGATCAAACGGACGCAGAAGAACGGCATCTCGCTATTCTTCATACAGCAGTCCTTATAATTACGGAAGTACGGCAAGGGCATATACAGCTCTTCCCGATAAAAGCAAAAGCAGAGAAAACGAAGAATCGGTCGAAACAATCAGAATTGACGAATACGGACGGGTTCACAGAGTTGCCCTTATAGGTATTATGATTTTGATGGCTGTTTTGGCAATAACCTTTCTCTGTCTTTACGGCTATAATTATCAGCTTTCGTCTGATATATCTTCTCTTCAGTCAGAACTTAACGAGCTTAAGGAAGACAGTTATTATCTCGAAAATGAGTTTGATAATAATCTTAACCTTGACTATATTGAAGATATAGCTATAAATAAGCTGGGAATGCAGAAACCGTCAAGCTATCAGATTAAATACATAAATGTGCCTAAGCAAAGCTATACAATCCTCTATGACACTGATGAAGAACAGAGCGGCTTTTTATATTATCTTAAGAGCTTTGATTTCATGGCTGCTTTTAAAGCAATTTTCGCAGCTGAGTAAGGAGGAAGAAACATATTGGAAAGACAACAGCGACAAAGAAGTACACCGACAAGAAGAAATACCAAGCCTAAGGCAAACTACAGCGGCAGACTTAAAATTATTTTTACAATATTTATAATCTGCCTTTCTTTTGTTGGTTTTTTCAGAATTTTTACCATAATTTATTTTCACGGGGCTGAATATGAGGTCAGAGCCATAAACAATCAGGTTTCACGTATTCAGGATAAGACCATAAACGCAAACAGAGGAAATATTTACGACAGAAACAACCAGCCCCTCGCTGTCAGCAACACAGTCTATACCGTTGTTCTCGATGTAAGAGTTTTGGACGAACAGACAGAGACGGTTCAGACAAACACATTTGAAGGCTTAAGCGAAACTTTGGACATACCTATTTCAGAACTTCAGGAATATCTTGCCAAAACATCTGACGGAAGTCTTCAATATGACACAAACTGGCAGATAATTAAAAAACAGGTTCCCTACGATACGGGAAAGACCATTGAAGAAATGGGTTTAAGCTGTGTTTACCTCGAAGAAGACACATTAAGGTCATACCCCAATGACAAACTGGCGTCACAGCTTATAGGCTTTATAAGAGGAGACACAAAGTGGGGGCTTGAGGCTTATTATGATGATGAAATGACGGGAACACCGGGCAGAGTTTTCAGAACTTATGAGGCAGACGACTCTATAGAAACAAGACGTGAAGAACCTGTAAGAGGAAACAGCCTTGTTACAACCCTTGATGTAACTGTTCAGCAGTATGCCGAAACAATAGCAAAAACAGCTTATTTGGAATATGAATCGCAAAATGCATCTGTTTTGGTTATGAACCCCACAACAGGGGAGGTTTTGGCTATGGCGGCTTATCCCTCATTCAGCCTTAACAACCCTACGGAAATAACACAGCTTGAAGATGAAGAATATAAAACCGAGTGGGACAATGTTATGACGGACGAAGAAAAAAGCGCCGCCTATAACTCGGCTTGGAAAAATTATAACATAACATCAACCTTTGAGCCGGGCTCAATTATGAAACCTCTTGTAGTTGCCTCTGCTTTGGAAGACGGCTCAATAAACGTAAACGACAGCTTTTTCTGCGGCGGTTCAAAAATAGTTGCGGATTATGAAATTCACTGTCACAATATATACGGTCACGGAACACAGACAATTGCCGAGGTTCTTGCCCATTCATGCAACGTAGGTATGATGGATATTGCCTATGCTATGGGTACGGAAAAGTTTTATAAATATTTTAAAGACTGGGGTTTCGGTGAGGTTACCGGCATAGATCTGCCCAATGAGGCCAGCGCCGCAAGCGTTATACACGCTCTTGAAGATATGCATATAACAGAGCTTGCCACATACTCTTTCGGTCAGGGCTTTAACTGTACTCCCATACAGATTCTTACGGCTTTTTCGGCTGTTATAAACGGCGGAAACCTTATGAAACCTTATGTTGTTTCTCAAATTTTAGATGCCGAAGGCAATGTTGTTAAAGAAACAGAGCCGACGATTGTGAGAAAGGTTATTTCCGAAGAAACATCGGTATGGATGAGAGAAAATTTGGAAAGCGTTCTTGAGGGAGACGGAACCGGTGTTAAAGCCAGGGTAGACGGATATGCCATAGGGGGCAAAACGGGAACAGCCGAACAGGGCACCAGAGACGGTACTCAGTGGGTTTGCGACTTTATAGCCTACCTTCCCATAGACGACCCCCAGCTTATCTGTATGGTAACAATAGACAGACCTGTAGGCGGAGACAGTGTTTCTCCCGCTCCTCAGATGAAAGAACTCCTTACGGATCTTATAGAGACATATAATATAACACCTGTTGACGAAGAGGCGGCTCGTGAAACCATAGTTAACGCCGGAGATATAACCTTAGGCGACTATACGGGCTACAGCCTTGAAAATGCAATTTCACAGCTTAACAGCTTAGGTCTTGACTATGAGCTTATAGGCGACAGCGGAGACACCATATTAAGACAGTTCCCCGCCGGCGGAACGATTGTTGACAGTTCTACAAAGGTTCTTTTGTATATTACAATAGGTGACGAAAGTAATTCAACCTTGCAGGAAGTCCCGGACTTATCCGATCTTACTACGGAACAGGCACAGCAGGCAGCAACGGCTTTGGGCTTTGAGCTTGCTATAGAAAACTCCAATGTTGACTTTGACGACAGTATGTCAACGGCAGGAGCCTCGTCTCAAACGGTGGCAGAAGGCACCGAGACGGAAACAGGAGCAGAGGCAACAACGGAGGCTGCGGAGGAAAAGCCAAAGGAAGACGGTGTTAAAACAGTTTATAAACAGTCGCCTTCGGCAGGCAGCAAGGTTCCCGTAGGAACCATAATTAAAGTTAAATTAGAGTAGGCAGCAGAATAACTTTCCCCTTTTCAAGATATACTTGTTATAGGAGCCTATAGGAGAAGGGAAGAGTGTGTTCAGAGCGGCAATATCGGAAAAGGAATGCCTGCTTTTCGGGCTGTGTTTATTTGAAATTTTGCTTTTTCTATTAATAGGGAGAGTGTTTTACATACAGTTTTTTATGGGCGAAAGACTTCAGGCTTTAGCCTATGAACAGCAGACACGGGACAGATTGATTAAGGCGGTCAGGGGGAACATAACCGACAGAAACGGGGTTCCCCTTGCCGAAAATATTACGGCTTATTCAATAAGCGTTATTCATGCCCAAATTAAAGACGCCGAGGGAACGGCAAAAAGCCTTTCGGAAGTCTTGGGGCTTGAATATGACTATATTTTAAAGAAAATAAATAAAAATGTTGCCCTGGAGAGGATTCAGACAAAGGTTGAGGCGGAAACAGCGGAAAAAATCAGAAATTTGAATCTTGAAGGGGTAGCGGTTGATGAAGATGTGAAGAGGGTTTATCCCTTAAACAGTCTTGCCTGTCGGGTTATAGGCTTTGTAGGCAAAGACAATCAGGGGATTATAGGGCTTGAAGCCAAGTATGACGAATATTTAAAGGGAAGTCCGGGGAAGATACTTACGGAAACAGACGCCAAAGGCAGGGAACTTAATTTCAGCGTAAAAACGAGAAATGCTCCCGAAAACGGAAAGACACTTGTTACAACCTTAGATGTAAATATTCAGAAATATGCGGAACAGATTTTGGAAAATGCCGTTGAGGCAAAGAACGCTAAAAGAGGGGCAATTATTGTTATGAATCCTCAAAACGGCGAAATTTATGCTATGGCAGGCAAACCGGATTTTGATTTAAACGATCCCTTTACAATAAATGACGAAAGTCTTAAAGCCGTTTGGAGCGGACTTTCACAAGAAGAGCAAAACAATTACTTAAACTCCATGTGGAGAAATTTCAGTATAAACGATACCTATGAGCCGGGGTCTACCTTTAAAACAGTTACCTCTTCGGCAGGTCTTGAAGAGGGGGTTGTTACTCCCGATGATACATTTAACTGCGGCGGCGGAAGAAAGGTCGGGGGCAGATATATAAAATGCTGGCGCTCACCCAGAAGTCACGGAACGGAAACCTTTGTCCAAGGTGTTCAAAACAGCTGTAATCCTGTTTTTATGGACGTAGCCGCAAGGTTGGGTGCAGATAAATTTTACGAATATATGCTGAAATTCGGCTTTGACAAAAAAACAGGCATAGATCTGCCCGGTGAAGCCATAGGAATAATGCATAAGAAAGAAAATATAGGCCCTGTTGAGCTTGCTACAATGAGTTTCGGTCAAACCTTTCAGATAACTCCTATGCAGCTTTTAAGAGCGGTCTCTTCTATAGTAAACGGGGGAAGACTTATAACTCCCCACGTAGGAAGGGAAATATTAAACGAAGACGAAAGTCTTTATGAAACCCTTGATTTTTCAAATGAAGAAAGAAGTATATCCAAAGAAACCTCAGACACAATGAGGGAAATTTTAGAGTCGGTTGTGTATACGGGAACGGGAAACAAGGCTTATATTCCCGGTTACAGAATAGGCGGAAAAACCGCCACAAGCGAAAAACTGCCCAGAGGAAACGGAAAGTATATAGCTTCATTTATGTCTTTTGCACCGGCAGATAACCCTCAGGTTATAGCTCTTGTTTTAATAGATGAACCTCAGGTGGTATATTACGGCGGTCAGGTTGCCGGACCTGTTATGAAGGATCTTTTGACTATGGTTTTACCTTATTTGGGCATAGAACAGGAATATAATGAGGAAGAGCTTTCCAAAAAGGAGATTGCGCCTTTTGATGTAGATGACTATTCAGGCAGAGATGTCAAAGAAGTGAAATCGGAGCTTGAAAAGGCGGAGATGTCTGTTGAAGTGATAGGCGAAGGCGGCAGTGTTGTAAATCAGTTTCCCCTTAAGGGAGAAAAAAATATATATAAACAGCAAGATTATACTCTATACGGAGTAGGAGGGGTTTTAAATGAAACTAAAAGATGTTTCAAATAATATTGAATATAAGGTTCTTTCGGGAAGTGTTGAGGCGGAGGTATCGGCTTTGACTATAGATTCACGAAAGGCGGAAAAGAATACAATGTATGTTGCCATAAAGGGCTTTACCGTAGACGGTCACAAATTTATTCCCTCGGCGGTTAAAAGCGGTGCGTCGGCTGTTTTGTGTGAACACGCTTTGGAAGAGTATGACGAAAATGCGGCATACATACAGGTTGAAAATCCCCGTAAGGCTTTGGGCTGGTGTGCAAAGAATTTCTACGGAAACCCCAGCGCCGGTATGAATATTATAGGTGTTACGGGAACAAACGGCAAAACAAGCACAACCTATTTTCTTGAGGAAATTTTAAAAGAAAACAACAGAAAAGCCGGTGTTATAGGCACTGTTGAAATAAGAGCCGCCGGCGAGCGTCTTAACTATAAGCTGGCAACAAGCACAACCCCCGACACAATAGAGCTTAACACAATACTCTGCGATATGAAGAACAGGGGCTGTACTGATGTGGCTATGGAGGTAAGCTCCCACGGTTTACAGCTTTACAAAGTTGACGGTGTTGAATTCAATGTGGGAATTTTTACAAACCTGACACAGGATCACCTTGATTTACACGGTTCTATGGAAAACTATCTTAAAGCCAAGGCAAGGCTTTTTAAGATGTGTAAGGTTGGGGTTATGAATGTTGATGACAGCTACTTCGAAAAGATGAAAGAGGCTGCCGACTGTGACATAATTACCTTCGGTATAAAAAAGGACTGTGACATCAAGGCTGTAAATATTGAATATATGATGGACAGAGTTGTTTTCGATATTCTTTACAAGGGAAAGAGTTATAATGTCAACTTCAAGATTCCCGGTGAATTCAGCGTTTACAATGCTTTGGGGGCAGTAGGCGGCGCCCTTTGCTCAGGTGTTCCTATGGAAACAATAGTTGAGGCACTGGGCAATATCAAGGGCGTTCCCGGAAGAATACAGAATGTAGCCGAGGGAAGAGACTTCAATGTTTTTGTCGACTATGCCCATACCCCCGACGGTGTTTTAAATATTATAAAATCCGTAAGAGCCTTTACAAAGGGCAGGGTTATAACTGTCTTCGGCTGCGGCGGCGACAGAGACAGAACAAAGCGCCCTATTATGGGTGAAATTTCTGCCAAGCTTTCCGATTACTCTGTAATAACTTCAGATAACCCCAGAACAGAGGAGCCTATGGATATTATAAAGGAAATAGAGGTTGGGGTTAAACCAGTTACCGATAAATATGAAATTCTCGTTTCCCGAAAGGACGCTATTTACAGAGCTATCGAAATGGCAAAGCCCGGAGACTCCGTTATCATAGCAGGAAAAGGTCATGAGGACTACGAAATTTTTAAGGACAAAACAATTCACTTTGATGATGCCGAGGTGGCAAGAGAGGCTCTCGGAATAAAGGCGTAAAATTATGAAAAAATTAACTTTAAGAGAAATAGCGGAAAGCACAGGGGGAAAGCTGTTTAATAATGACGGCTCAGTCCAAATCTCCGAAGTTTCAACAGACAGCAGAAAAATAAACAACAATACCCTCTTTGTTCCTCTTATAGGGGAAAGGTTTGACGCTCACAAGTTTATAGACGATGTTGTAAAAAAAGGTGCGGCGGCTTTTATATCCGACAGAGATGTTGAAACAGACTGCCCCTATGTTCTTGTTGAAGACACAACAAAGGCACTGAGAGACATTGCGGCATATTACAGAAGTCTTTTTAATATTCCCGTTGCCGGAATTACCGGAAGTACGGGAAAAACAACCACAAAGGAACTTATAGCCGCTGTTCTTTCGGCTAAGTATAAGGTTGTCAAAACAGAGGGAAATTTCAATAACCACATTGGTCTGCCCTTGACAATTTTCAATATAGACGAAACCACAGAGGCGGCAGTTATTGAAATGGGTATGAATCATTTCGGTGAAATAAGCTATTTAGGCAAAATAGCAAAGCCGGACGCAGCCCTTATAACAAACGTGGGAGTTTCCCACATAGAATATTTGGGCAGCAGAGAAGGCATTTTAAAGGCTAAGTGTGAGATTTTCGAAAGCCTTAAGGAAGGCGGTCCCAAAATTTTAAACGGTGAATGCGATATGCTTTCCACTCTCAGGGGTAAGGAGGAAAACACCTGCTTTTACGGCTTTGACAGTGAAAGCTGTGATGTGTATGCCGAAGATATAGAATATGTAAGTCTTAAGGAAACAAGGTTTACAGCGGTTATAAAAGGGGAAAAGGTTAAGCTGACTCTTAAAAACGCACCGGGAAAGCATATGGTTTTAAATGCTCTCGGGGCGGTGGCTGTAGGCTATAGTTTCGGTTTGAGTCTTGAAGAAATTCAAAATGGAATAGAGGCTTTTACCCCGGGAGACAAAAGGCTTAATATAATTGACACACAGCGTTATACTCTTATAAACGACACTTATAATGCAAATCCCCAGTCTGTAAAGGCAGGTATTGACGTTATTGCGCCTTTGGAGGGCAGAAGTGTTGCTGTTTTGGGCGAAATACTTGAGCTTGGCGAAAACTCCCCCGAGTATCACAGAGAAGTGGGGGAATATGCCGCAAAGGCAGGTATAGACGTTATCGTTGGAATAGGAAACGAAAATGTTATGCAGCTGACTTTGGGAGCCTCTTTCGGCGGAGCAAAAAAGGTCTTTTACTATGAAACAAAAGAAGATTTTTATGAAAATATGAAGAAAATCTTTAAAATGAAAGACACTGTTTTAATAAAGGCTTCGAGAGGGGCTAAATTCGAAGAAATAACAGAAAAACTTGTCAAAAAAGGCAATGCAAGCTTCTAAGTCGTTAATTTTTCGCCAAAATTTTTGGATTTTGGCGAGTAAGGAACGAATACGAAGTGAATCTTGTTTCTGAACAAGGTGAAGAAACAAATGAGCGCAGTCATTTGTGACGCAGGGAGGGGGACCGCCCGAAGGGTGGTGGAAGGGTACTTGCGGCACCATGCCCGCACTTCACAGGCGATACCCCAAATCTACACTAAGGAGACATATACAATGGATGAAAATATGACAAGGGCAATATATGCCATATTAATAGCTTTTATATTTAATATTATACTTTGCCCGGTAATTATACCGCTTTTGAGAAAGCTCAAATTCGGACAAAACGTAAGAGACGACGGCCCCGAAACCCACCTTATAAAGGCCGGAACCCCTACAATGGGGGGAATAATGATACTTTTAAGTATGTTCATAGCCTCGCTTTTCTTCATAAAGGGAAACTATGACGGAATAATGGTTCTTTTTATGACTTTGGGTTACGGAATTATAGGCTTTATAGACGATTACATAAAGGTTGTTAAAAAGCGTTCTCTCGGTTTAAGAGTATGGCAGAAATTAGTTCTTCAGTTTATTGTTACGGGCATATTTATATATTATATTTATGCTTATACAGATATAGTGACATCAATATACGTGCCTTTTATGAAGGGTTTTGAAATAGATTTGGGAATTCTGTTTATACCCTTTGTTCTCTGTGTTGTTTTGGGTACGGTAAATGCCGTAAACTTAACAGACGGTCTTGACGGTCTTGCCGGCGGTGTAACCGTTCTTGTTACTCTTTTCTTTATGTTTATAGCTTACGGAGCGGAAAGCGGCGTTTTGCCCGTTGCCGGAGCGGCTGTAGGCTCACTTTTGGGTTTTCTGCTCTTTAATTCATACCCGGCAAAGGTTTTTATGGGCGACACAGGCTCATTGGCTTTAGGGGGCTTTATAGCGGCTATGGCTGTTCTTTTCAAAATGCCCCTGTTTATTCTCATAGCCGGTATAATTTATGTATGCGAGGCGGTTTCCGTTCTTTTACAGGTTGGTTTTTTCAAGCTGACTCACGGAAAGAGAATTTTCAAAATGGCGCCTATTCACCACCACTTTGAGAAATGCGGCTACAGAGAAACAAAGGTTGTTTCCGCCTTTTATATAGTTACTGCCATAGGTGTTCTTGTGGGCTTTATTGCCGCAAGGGGTATATTCTGAAACAGTTCAGCCGTTGATTGCCTTTAGATTTCCGTGGGCACGTGTGCACTAAGGAAATCTAAAGGCAATCAACGAGCGGAACGCCAAATTATGAGCAAAAATAAAGCCGTGTAGCGGCGGCGGATGCGTAGCAGACGTTTTGCGAGTAATTTTGCTGAACTGTTGGACTTGTTATTTGTTTACGGAGGTTTATTATAATGGATTACAAGGGAAAAAAGGTTCTTGTCTGCGGTATGGCAAGGAGCGGAATTTCTGCCGCCCTGCTTTTAAGGGATTTAGGTGCAGATGTAATTTTACAGGATAAAAAGCCGAGAGAAGAGATAAAGACAGATGTTTCGGCTCTTAAAGGTATAGGTTTTCTTTTAGGTCAAAACCCGGACAATAGCATAGCGGAAATGGATACCGTTGTTTTAAGCCCCAGTATACCTACAAGGCTTGATTTTGTAAAAAAGGCAAGGGAGCTTAACATTCCCGTTATTTCGGAAGTGGAGTTTGCCTCACAGGTTTGTAAGGCGCCTATAATAGCCATAACAGGTACAAACGGAAAGACAACAACAACAGCCCTTACGGGAGAAATTTTCTCAAAGAAATATAAAACAGAGGTTTTGGGAAACATAGGCATACCATTTTCCGACAAGGCGGATTCTCTTACGGAGGCTGACAGAGTTGTTATAGAAAATTCCAGCTTTCAGCTTGAAACAATCGATACATATAAGCCTGTCTGCACCGCAGTTTTAAACATAACACCGGATCACCTTGACAGACACGGAAATTTAGAAGGCTATATAAAGGCAAAGGAAAACATATTTAAAAATATGAACTCCTCCGACTTTCTTGTTTTAAACTATGAAGATGATGCCACAAAGAATATGGCAAAAAGAGCCAAAGCAAAAATAATTTGGTTTTCTTCAAAGAGAGAACTTCCCGAGGGAGTATGGTGTGACGAAAAGAGCATATATGTCAACCTTTTAGGTATCAGCGGCAAGGTTATTGACATAGACGAAATGAACATTGTAGGAACCCATAACGCCGAAAACGCAATGGCGGCTATAGCTTTGGGAATTTGCGGCGGTGTCGATATTGAAGACATAAGAAAAACCTTAAGAGAATTTAAGGCGGTAGAACACAGAATCGAATTCGTATGCAATAAAAACGGTGTAACCTACTACAATGACAGTAAGGGAACAAACCCCGATGCAGCCATAAAGGCGGTTTACGCTATGAAAGGTCCCACACTTTTAATAGGGGGCGGTTATGACAAAGGTTCAGACTACGGCGAGTGGGTTTCCACATTTAAGGGCAGAGTTAAATATCTTGCCCTTATAGGGGTGACGAAAGATGCCATAAAAGCCGAGTGTGACAAACAGGGCTTTAAGGCTTATGAGCTTTTCGAAACCTTTGAAGAGGCTGTAAAAAGCTGTATGGATAAAGCGGAAAAGGGCGACTGTGTACTTTTGTCTCCGGCCTGCGCAAGCTGGGGAATGTTTACCGATTATGAACAGAGAGGCAGAATTTTTAAAGACATTGTCAGGAGTTGAGGTTTTTGAGAGAAACAACTATTTCCACACGTTCTTCCCGGCAGAGAACAACGTCGGCAAGAACAACAAAAAGCGAAAACACGAATAAAAGCGAAACAAGGCTTATAATAGGCTCCGTTGACTTTATAATTCTTTTTGTCGTTGTTCTGCTTATCATAATCGGGACTATTATGATTTTTTCGGCCAGTTATTACTCGGCAGGAAACAGTGAAAGCTTTAATAACGATATTTACTATTTTCTTAAAAGGCATCTCCGTTATCTCCCCGTAGGTTTGGTAATTATGATATTCCTTTGCAACTTTAACTACAAGTATATAAAACCTTTTACTTTTACGGCTTACTGTATATCTGTGGTCTGTTTGGTGTTGGTTTTGTTCTTCGGAAGGGAGATAAACGGCGCCAAAAGATGGCTGTGGTTTTTCCAGCCTTCCGAGGTTGCCAAGCTGGCGCTTATACTTTATTTAGCATCATACATAGACGATAATAAGGGGATTTTGAATGATCCCCGGGGCTTTGTAAGATGTATAGGAATTATACTCCTGCCGACAGCGCTTATTGCTCTTGAAAACCTGAGTACAGCTGTTGTTACCTTTGCAATAGGTATGGGAATTTTGTTTATAGGAACCCCCAACAAGCGGTTTTTCCTTCCCTTTATTCCCTTAGGCGGTATAGGGCTTGTAGGCGGAATTGCGCTTGCCTCCTTCCGAATAGAAAGAATTTATGCATGGCTTGATCCCTTTGAATATGCTATGGATAAGGGCTATCAGGCAGTTCAGTCTTTCTACGCTATAGCTTCGGGCGGCTTTTTAGGTTTAGGCTTAGGTCACAGCCGTCAGAAACTGGGCTACATACCCGAGGCTCACAATGACATTATATTTTCTATACTGTGTGAAGAAATGGGCTTTTTCGGAGCCGCTATAGTTATTATTTTGTTTATGATTCTTATATGGAGAGTTGTAAGGTGCGCTATGCTGGCGGATTCGGAATTCGGCATTCTGGCAGCCGGAGGTATAATTGTAATGATAGGTATTCAGGTTATAATGAACATAGCCGTTGTTACAAATACAATGCCCAACACAGGTATACCTCTTCCTTTTATAAGCTACGGCGGAACCTCTCTTATAGTTATGCTTACGGCAATGGGCATAGTTTTAAACATTTCAAAATATCAAAAAATACGATAATCAAAAACCGGCTGTCGGTTATTAACAGCCGGTTTTTTTGATTAAGTTTTAAGATCGGGTTTGCGGAAAATTTTTGTAAGCAGAATTACGGCGGTAATTGCAAGAACAATTTCAGCTGTTGTTTGGGCATAAGCCAAACCATACATAGGCCAAAGCCTGTTTAATATAAAAAGTGCGGGAATTTCCAAAACAACCTTCCGCAGAATTGCAAAAACCAAGGAGGCAGTTCCCATACCGCAGGCTTGAAACACACCGACAGCCAAAAAATCAATGTTTAAAAAGATCAGACCTATGCACATACCATGGAGAAAAGCACTTCCATAGGTCACAACTTCTTCGTTTTTCATAAACAAACCAATCAGACTTTTTGACTGTGTGAAATAGATAAAAGACATTAGAAGAATGAAAGAAACACTTATTCCGGCGGTAAATGTTACGGCTTTTTTCATACGGCTTCTGTTGCCGCTTGCGTAGTTATAATCAACCAAAGGCATAATTCCCTGTGAGATGCTCATAGAAATATACATGGGAATCATATTGATTTTTTGTGTTATTCCCATAGCCGCAACGGCATTTGCTCCGTAGCCGGAAGTGAAATTATTAAGTATGGTCATTCCCGTTACATTCAGCAAATTTTGAATTGCGGCGGGAATACCTACGGCACAAATTCCCTTGATTATTGTAAAATCAAAGGAAAATTCTTTGGGATTAATACACACCATAGTTTGCCTGCGGCGAACCCTAAGCAGAGTAAAGAAGTAAACACAGGCGACGCAGTTCGAAAGAAATGTGGCAAGTCCGGCGCCTGCGGCTCCCATATTTAAACCGAAAGGCAGAATAAAAAAAGGATCGAGAACAATATTCAAAAAACAGCCGCTCATAGTTCCTATTCCGGCATGGAGCGAATAGCCTTCGGCACGAACCAAATTTGCCGTTACTACGTTTAAAATAGCCGGAACAGCACCGCAGACGGCAGTCCAACGGAGATATTGCCACGTGGAAACTGAGGTGTCTTCCGTCGTGCCTAAAAGGCGGAGCAGCTGTGTGTGGAAAATACCGGCAGCAAGTGAAAATAAAACCGAAAAGCCCAAAGCACAGTAAAAGCTGATAGCAGAACTTTTTCGAACCGATTTATATTTTTTTTGACCGAGATAACGGCTCATAAGACTGGCTCCGCCGACACCGAAAAGATTTATAACGGCATTAAAGGCTAAAATAACCGGTGAGGCTAAAGTACAGCTGCGTTCTCGGTTGGGTTATTTAACATTCCCACAAAGTATGTATCCGCTAAATTATAAATTACCATTACAAGAGAGCTGAGAACCGTAGGAACAGCCATTTTTAAAGCCGCCCGGGGAATCGGTATCAACTCAAATAATTCGATTTTTTTCTTATCTATTGATAATGATTTTTCTTCCGACACGTTAAACACTCTTTTCTGACACTGAATTGTTATAATTTTTATGATGATATTATACAGC
>JAJQBF010000210.1 GCA_021203425.1 Clostridiales bacterium
CCCAAAGTAACTTCCACATCAAATTCCACTATGGAATTTACTTTGGGAATTTACCGTAAGAAATTTTTTTGCAAAATTGTAAAATATGACTTGTTTTATTTCGCAAAAAATTATATAATATAGGTAAGGTGTAACAATACCAAGTATAGTATAATTTAGGAGGAATGAAACTATGTCATATATGGACGTATACAACCAGTGGCTTACTGATCCTGTTTTTGACGCAGACACAAAGGCAGAGCTTGAGGCAATTAAGAATGACGAAAAGGAAATCGAAGACAGATTTTATAAAGAGCTTGAATTCGGTACAGCCGGCTTAAGAGGCGTTATCGGCGCAGGTACAAACCGTATGAACATTTATATAGTTAGCAAGGCTACACAGGGTTTTGCAAACTATATTTTAAGCCAGGAACCCGAAAGGGCGGCTATGGGAGTAGCTATAGCTTATGACAGCCGTAATATGAGCCCCGAGTTTGCAGAGGCAACCGCTCTCGTTCTTGCAGGCAACGGCATCAAGGCTTATCTTTTCGAGTCTCTTCGTCCGGTTCCCGTTCTTTCCTTTACTGTTCGTCATTTGGGCTGTACAGGCGGTGTTGTTGTAACAGCAAGCCATAACCCCCCTCAGTATAACGGCTATAAGGTATATTGGGAAGACGGCGCACAGGTTCCTTACCCCAGAGACGAAGCTATTATGAAGGAAGTTCAGGCTATTTCAGATTTCGGCTCAATTAAGAAAATCTCTAAAGAAGAAGCTCTTGAAAAGGGTCTTCTCGTTATGATCGGCAAAGAGGTTGACGATGCTTATGATGAAAACGTACTTGCTCAGCTTGTAAACCCCGAAGTTGTTAAAGAAATGGGCAGCACATTAAAGGTTGTTTATACACCTCTTCACGGCTCAGGAAACCTTCCCGTAAGACGTATTCTTAAAAAAGCAGGTCTTGAAAATGTTATAGTAGTTCCCGAACAGGAACTTCCCGACGGAAACTTCCCTACAGTAGCTCTTCCCAACCCCGAAGACGTAAACGCTTTCAAGTTAGCTATGAAACTTTCCGAAGAAGTAGGCGCAGACTATATGTGTGCAACTGACCCCGATGCTGACAGAGTTGGTGCTGTTGTTAAAAATTCGGAAGGCGAATATGTTGTATTTAACGGCAATATGATGGGTACACTTATCTGTGAATATATTCTTTCACAGAAGGCAGCTAAGGGCATACTTCCCAAGAACGGCGCTGTTGTTTCCACAATCGTTTCTACAGACCTTACAAAGGCTATCTGTAAGAATTACGGCGTTGCTTATTTCGACGTTCTTACAGGCTTTAAGTACATAGGCGAAAAGATTAAGGAATTTGAGGCTGACGGAAGTTATGTTTACCAGTTCGGTTTTGAAGAATCCTACGGCTGCTTAACAGGTTCCTACGCAAGAGATAAGGACGCTGTTGATGCTAACCTTATGATCGCAGAGATCGCATCTTACTATAAGAAACAGGGCAAGACATTATATGATGCACTGCAGGATCTTTACACTAAATACGGTTATTACAAAGAAACAGTTACTTCAATTAACTTAGGCGGCGTTGAAGGTGCAGCTCAGATTAAGAAGGTTATGGCCGACTTAAGAGCAGATGCTCCTTCAGAAGTAGGCGGAGTTAAGGTTATCGAGGCAAGAGACTACAGCGAAGGCACAATCGTTGACATAGCTACAGGCAAGGTTTCACCTACGGGCTTACCTAAGTCAAACGTTCTCTACTATGTTCTTGAAGACGGAACATGGTTCTGCGTAAGACCTTCCGGAACAGAACCTAAGATTAAGGTTTACTTCGGCGCAAGCGGAGAAACTGAGGACGCAGCAGCAGCTAAGGCAAAAGCAGCTTCCGACGGTATCTTAGCTATCGTAGACAAAATTTTAGCATAATTTTAAGCAGTAAAATATAATAATTATTAAAAATTCAAATGCCGTTAGTTTTTTGACTTAACGGCATTTGTTTGCAGAAGATATAAGGAGCGAATATTACTATGAACTTACCATTCACAATAGATTTAAAGGGACAGGTTGCGGTTGTTACAGGCGGCAGCGGCATAATAGGCGGAATGTTTTCAAGAGCACTGGGAAAATGCGGTGCTAAGGTAGCCGTTTTGGGAAGAAGAGCCGAAAACGGAAAACCTGTTGTTGACGACATTGAATCAGAAGGCGGAGAGGCTATGGCCGTTGCCGCAAACGTACTTGACAAGGAAAGCCTTGAAAACGCAAAGAAACAGATTTTAGACAAATGGGGAAGGATAGACATACTTGTAAACTGCGCCAGAGGGGCTGTTAAGGCTGCGGAAATCCCTCAGGATCAGTTTAACGAGGCTGAGGAAGGCGCCCTTACCTTCTTTACAACGGATAGGAAAACATAAAAAAGAGAGCTTGACTTAAACCTTATGGGAACAATGCTCCCAACGCAGATTTTCGGCTCAGCCCTTGTAAACAGTGAAAACGCAAATATTATAAATATTTCAAGTATGGGTGCTTTTTCACCTCTTACAAGAATCCCCGGCTATTCTGCAGCTAAAGCAGCCGTTTCAAACTTTACACAGTGGGCGGCAACCTACTTTGCAAAAAGCAATATTCGTGTAAACGCAATAGCTCCAGGTTTCTTCCAGACTACACAAAATCACGCCCTTCATTTTAACCCCGACGGAACCCCTACCCCCAGAAGCAAGAAAATAACCGATTCGACACCTATGGGCAAGTACGGCGACCCCGAAAACTTAATAGGCGGTCCTCTCTACCTCTTAAGCCCTCAAAGCTGTTTTGTAACGGGAGTAATTCTTCCCATAGACGGCGGCTTTACAAGCTACAGCGGAGTATAAAGTAAATTGTAACAGTTCATATTACTTATTGCAGTAAGCGGATTTTGCGGATACTTCGCCAATTCTTTTTATCGTATGCTTGATAACGCATCTTGGGTTTGTAAAATATATGCTTTATTTGCGGTAATAATTTTATTTTTTATAATAATTGCGCCGATTTTATATATTTTTACATAGCTGACATTGTATATTAT
>JAJQBF010000026.1 GCA_021203425.1 Clostridiales bacterium
ATATGGGATTACACGATATAATATTTTGTTTTTGTTGACATTAAAAAAATTAAGTTGTATAATTATCATAGACAAAAAATAATGAAACAATGTAAAAAGCAATTTTTATGTCGTTTCCAAACCATATTTACATAAGGAGAGATTTAATATGAAAAAAGCACTTGCTGTAATTTTATCACTTGCGGTAGCCGCATCGGCAGCAGCTTGTTCAGGTAGCAGCACAACGGAAACAGAAGACACCAACGCCGAGGCTGAGGTTTCGGAAACAGCTGATGAAAGCGACGAGGCAGACGGTTCGGTTTATAAAGTAGGTATTGTTCAGTATGTTGACGATGCATCACTTAACCAGATTGAAAAGGCAATTGAGGCCGAGCTTGACGCAAAGGGCGAAGAGCTGGGCATAACATTTGACTATGCGGATTATACTTATAACGGACAGGCAGATTCAACAACATTAAACCAGATTGCCACAGGGCTTGTTGCCGATCAGGTTGATATAATTATTCCTATTGCAACACCTACAGCTATGATTATGCAGTCTGCAACGGAAAACGACCCTATTCCCGTTGTTTTCTCGGCAGTTACCGACCCTGTAGGGGCAAACCTTGTTGCAAGTCTTGAAGAACCCGGCTCAAACATTACAGGTACATCAGACGCTCTTGACACAACGGCTATATTCGATCTTATTGTTGCCGCAGACCCCGACATAAGCAAAATAGGTCTTCTTTATGACAACGGACAGGATTCATCTAAGGCAGCCATCGAAGAGGCAAAGGCTTATTGTGAAGAAAACGGCATCGAATGTGTTGAAAAAACAGGCACAACAAATGGCGAGGTTATGCTTGCGGCAGATTCTCTTATTGCAGACGGTGTTGAGGCTGTTTTTACACCCAGTGACAATACAATTATGACAGCCGAGCTTGCAATATATGAAAAGTTTATTGAGGCAAAGATTCCTCATTATACGGGTGCAGACTCATTTGCTCTTAACGGTGCTTTCTTAGGCTACGGCGTAAACTATGTTGACTTGGGAACGGCAACAGCCGATATGGCAGTTGATATTCTTGTAAACGGCGCCGATCCGGCATCAACTCCCGTTTATATTCTTGATAACGGTATTGCAACAGTGAACACCGAAACAGCCGAGGCAATCGGTCTTGACTACAGTATGTTTGCGGATATGTGTTCAAGCGTTGTTGAAACAATAACAGCTGAGGAATTCGAATAATATAGTTTTTCGGAAATTTTCGGGAAATATTACAGTTTAAATCTATTACAGCGAGGGTGCCCTATGGCACCCCAGATTCTTTAAGGGGAATTTTATGGCATCGATTTTTACGATTTCAATACTTCAAAGCGCTTTGGAACTGGGCTGTATGTATGCCTTGGTAGCGCTGGCGCTTTTTGTATCATTTTCACTTTTGAATATTGCCGACCTTACAACGGACGGCTGTTTCACACTGGGCTGTGCCGTAGGGGCTATGGTGACACTGGGGGGACACCCTTTTCTGGCGCTGGCAGCTGCTCTTTTTTCCGGTGTTTGCGCAGGCTTTGTAACTGCCTTTCTTCAAACACGTATGGGGGTTGAGTCGATTCTCGCCGGAATTATAGTAAACACAGGCTTATACACAATAAACATAGCCGTTATGGGTTTCAGCTCCATAGCCAATCTTTTCAACTGTACAACGATTTTTTCTCTGGCAAAGGATTACATAGGCACAGACTGGTATAAGCTTATTGTGGCAGCCGGTTTTGTTATTGTTGTGGGTATAATTCTTGCTTTGTTTTTAGGAACAAGACTGGGTATGTCTATAAGGGCAACGGGAGACAACCCGGAAATGGTTCAGGCATCAAGTATAAACTCCGCCTTTACAATAACCGCCGGTCTTTGTATAGCTAACTCTATGACAGCCCTTTCGGGGGCGCTTATTGCCCAGTATCAGAAATCCTGTGACATAAACATAGGAACAGGTATGGTGACAATTGCTTTGGCAAGCCTTATTATAGGAGAAACCATTATAGGAAAAGGGGGAATGTTCAGACGGGTTACAGGTGTTATTTTCGGCAGCTGTCTCTACAGATTTATTGTTGCCGTTGCTCTTCGTTTGAGTATTCCGACAGAATGTTTAAAGTTGGTTTCCGCTATAATTGTAGCTATAGCTATTTCCTTCCCTTATCTTAAGGGCAAGGCGGCTTTTTGGGCAAAGATTAGGCTGAACGGGAAAGGGGGCGGAGCAAAATGATGCTTGAGTTTAAGGAAATATCAAAAACCTTCAATCCCGGAACGGTAAACGAAAAAACAGCTGTAAGCGGTCTTTCACTTTCTTTGGAAAGCGGCGATTTTGCCACAGTAGTAGGCTCAAACGGCGCAGGAAAGTCAACAATGTTTAACGCTATAACAGGTCAGTTTTTTATAGACTCGGGAAGAATTATTTTGGACGGCGAAGACATAACCTATAAAAAACGACATCTCCGCAGCAAGCAGATCGGACACCTTTTTCAGGATCCTTTAAAAGGTACGGCTCCTCATATGACTATAGAGGAAAATATGGCGCTGGCCTATCTCAGAGCGTCAACTTCGCCTCTTCGTTTTTTGAGCAGAATAAGCAGTGCTGACAAAAAGAAGTTCAGAGAACAGCTTTCTCTTTTGGATATGGGTTTGGAAGACAGAATGAAACAGCCTGCAGGACTTCTCTCGGGAGGACAAAGACAGGCGCTGACTCTTCTTATGGCAACTATGGTGACACCGAAACTTCTTCTTTTGGACGAACACACAGCCGCTTTAGACCCGGCTGCAGCGGAAAAGATATTAGATCTTACAAAATCAATTGTGGCGGAAAGAAAAATAACCTGTATTATGATAACTCATAATATGCATCAGGCTTTGGAAGTGGGCAACAGAACCCTTATGATGGATTCGGGGAATATTGTTCTTGACACAAAGGGGGAAGAACGCAGCAGACTTACCGTAGACGACCTTATAGAACAGTTCAGGATTAACGCCGGAAAGCGGCTTGACAATGACAGGATATTAA
>JAJQBF010000261.1 GCA_021203425.1 Clostridiales bacterium
GAATAATTATATAAATAAAGGCTTGATTTTCTCAAAAAAATTGGAAAAGCTGACAAAGGAAAAATTTGTTTTTGTAAGATTTGGCTAAAACTGGATAAAAAACTTGTTGAAATCTGCCGATAAAAAATCAAAAAACTGATTTCATTGTGAGTTTTTAACAAAATTTCAAGTTTATTTTTATGCACCATTTTTTGTTAGGGGGAAATTAAATGAAGATTAAGTATAAGTTAAATTTAGGTCTTGCAGCAGCCGTAATTTTTGCGGCAGCCGCCATAAACTGCGTAAGAATGGGTTTTTTCGGCAGCTCCGAATCGGTTATGTCGGAAAACAGGAGGGCATATATTGCCGTAGTGATAGACGATTTCGGGGGTTCAGGCGAAGGCAGGGAGGAAATGTTTAATCTTCCGATTAAATTTACCGGAGCGGTTATGCCCTTTATGGAAAACAGCAAAACCGACAGCGCAAGGCTGATTGCCGGCGGAAACGATGTTTTAATCCACTTGCCTATGGAAGCAAAAACAGGGAAGAAAAGCTGGCTTGGTGAAAGACCCGTTCTTACATCTATGACAGATGATGAGATAAAAGCTCTTCTTGAAGATGCTTTAGCCGGAAATTATGCCGCAGGCATAAACAATCATATGGGCTCAAAAGCTATGGAAGACGAAAGAGTTATGAACCTTATTTTCGAGGCTTTGGCTGAAAAGAATCTGATTTTTATAGACAGTACGACAACAGCAGACAGCTTAGGCGAAAGCTGCGGTGAAAAATACAGCGTGCCGGTTATAAAAAGAGATGTCTTTCTCGATTCAACAAACAGTAAGGAGAAAATAATTGAAAATCTTGAAAAAACAAAGAATATTGCTCTAAAAAGGGGCTATGCCCTGTGTATAGGTCATGTAGGGGCGGAAGGAGGCTTAATAACCGCAGAGGCTATAACAGAGGTATACAAAAAATTTCAAGGAGAGGGAATAGAATTTGTATCCGTAACCCGTCTTAATGAAATAATTAACGAAAACTAACTTCGTTTTATATAGACTCTTTTTAAATAAAAGCTTATAATTATTATAAAAAGAACCAGGGAATCGCTGATTAATCAGCTCATCATTTCCCTAAAGAGAGGATAATTACATATGAAAAAATTAGGTTTCGGCTTTATAAGACTGCCTCTTATAAATAAAGATGACCCAACAAGCATAAACATAGAAGAAGTTAAAAAAATGGTTGACTTGTTTATGGAAAAGGGATTTTGCTATTTTGATACGGCTTACCCTTATCACGGTCAAAAAAGTGAAGATGCTTTAAGAGAGTGTCTTGTGGAAAGATATCCCCGTGACAGCTTTTTGATAGCTGACAAAATGCCCACAATAAGAGCGACCTGCCCCGAAGACTATCCCATTTTGTTTGAGGAACAGTTAAAGCGCTGCGGTGTGGAATATTTCGATTATTATCTTCTTCACAACATATGGCAGAAAAGCTATGCTGATACAAAAAAATTCGGCGGCTTTGACTTTATAAATGAGAAAATAAAAGAAGGCAAAATTAAACACTTCGGCTTTTCTTTCCATGACAGCCCCGAACTTTTAGACGAAGTTTTAAGAGAACAGCCTCAGGTTGAATTCGTTCAGCTGCAAATAAACTACCTTGACTGGGAAAGCCCGAGCATCAGAGCAAGGGAATGTTATGAAACAGCAAGGAAATACGGCAAGCCCATAATAATTATGGAGCCTAACAAAGGAGGAAGTCTTATAAATCTGCCTTCCGAAGCAGAAGAAATCTTCAGAGAATATAACCCCAAAGCCTCAAACGCAGAGTGGGCTATGAGGTGGGCAGCCTCTCACGAGGGTATTATGACTGTTTTAAGCGGTATGAGTGAACTTTCTCAGCTTAAAGACAACATTTCCTTTATGGCTGACTTTAAGCCGATAAACAGTGATGAAGAGTCAATCATAAAGAAGGCGGCAAAAATTCTTTCGGAACAGGCAGCTATAAGATGTACAGCCTGCCGCTATTGTACAGACGACTGCCATATGGGCATACCTATTCCCGAATATTTTGCAGCTTACAACTCATATATAATGACAAAAAATATGGGTAATGCCGGAATGTATTACAGAAGATATGCAAACGGCAGAAAAAAGCCTCTGAATGTATAAAATGCCGCAGCTGTGAAAGACACTGCCCTCAGCATTTAAAAATAACCGACTATTTAAAAACCGTTGCAGATTGTTTTGAACCTAAAGCATAAGGTGAACGCATATGAAATTGTTTTTCCCCGATTTAGACAGAAAATCCTCTGTTCCTCTTTACATACAGCTTTATGAATATATCCGCCGTGAAATAGAAAGCGGCGGTTTCAAGCCCTGTGAAAGAACGCCTTCGAGCCGAAGTCTTGCAAAACATCTTAATTTAAGCAAGAACACCGTTGACTCGGCTTATCACCTTTTAAAAACTGACAATCTTATTATTTCTGCGGAAAGAAGCGGCTTTTTTGCCGCTCCCGATTCATTTCACCCCAAGTATACAACGGAAACCGACCCAAACGCCGCTTATCTCTACAATTTCAGCATACATGGAACAGATATAAGCCGCATACCCTATAATAAGTGGAACAAAGCCGTTTCAGAGCTGTGTTTTGCCGACCCTCTTCTTTTAGATCACGGCAGCCGTACGGGAGATTTCTCTTTCAGAACGGCAATATCTGAATTTCTCCGTGAAACAAGCGGTATAAGCTGTTCTCCTCACAATATTGTTTTAGGGGCAGGGCTTGAATATCTCCTTCAAATACTTGACAGGCTTTTGGGGCGTGAAAATATATGGGGCTTTGAAAATCCCGGTTATTTAAACCACTATGAAATTTTAAACAACGGCGCAGGCTCGGCAAGGCTTTTGGATATTGCTTCTGACGGGTTTAACCCCTCCGAGCTTGAGTCTTCCGACATTAAAACCCTTTATTTAATTCCCGAACACCAAATCCCCACAGGCCGGTTTATTCCCCTCGGAAGGCGCCGTGAAATTCTTCACTGGGCAGGCTCATCTTCAGAGCGTTATATAATAGAAAACGGCTGCGATGCCCTTTTAAAATATGAGAAAGAAAATATACCTTCTCTGTTTTCCCTTGACAAAAGCGGCAGTGTTATTTATATAAACTCATTTTCAAGAATTATTGCCCCTTCGGTAAGGCTTGCCTTTATGATTCTTCCCGATGAGCTTTTAGAGCGTTTCAAAACACAGAACCGCTTTTACCGCTGTCTTGTAAGCCGCCACGATCAGGCTGTTGTTACAGAGCTTATTAAAAGCGGTCTGCTTACATCATACATATCGACAGTTCGAAATCTTTACAAAGAAAAAAGAGAGCTTGCAGTTTCATTTCTGCAAAACTCTCCTATTGCAAGCCGCATCAAAATATTTAACAGCGACGGCGGAACACATTTTCTCCTGAGTATTTCCTCAGCCCTTTCCGCTGAAAAGCTCAGGGAGAAAGCGGCTGAGAAAAAAATAAAAATTCTTCCCTTGAGACACTATATGATAAAGGAAAACTGTCTTTTCCCCGAAAACACCTTTGTTTTGGGTTTCGGCGGTCTTTCAAAGACACGTCTTGCAGACGCTCTCGGTCTTCTTATTGAGGCTTGGTCAGATTGTTAAAGCTCTAATGTCTTTTCTCTTATAACAAGGTAGAGATACATTTCTTTAACCCTCTTTCCCGTCGCCTCTTCAACTGCTGTTTTATAGACGGAAAGCTGAGGATAATACATCTTTTTCAGCTTTTCGTCATCTTTAATTTTGTCGGTTTTGAAGTCCACAATTACGATTCCGTCTTCTTCTTCAAAAAACATGTCTATTATACCGTGGGTAAGAATAATTTCTCCGCCGGCTGCTTTCTCCATATCGGGATACAGTTCCTCCGCCGGAAGTCCCATTGTAAAAGAATGTTCTTTTTTTACATAAAGGGCTTTTGCCGCCCTTTCAAAAAGAGCTGACTTTATATATGCCTCTATTTTTTCGGCTTTAACCGCCGAACCTTCCTGCTCAGTAAGGAGCCCTTTTCTTACGGTTTCAGCCTTAAACTCTTCAGCGTCAAAAGGCGGATTATTATAGTCAAGAGTCGAAAGAAGAGTGTGATAAGCCGTTCCTTGTTCCATAGGGCTTAAATCATCTGAAGGTTTTCTTAAAAACTTAGGCTTTTTAAGCACAAATGGTTTCGGAGAATAGGTCATTGTGTATTCTTCTTCGTTTGCTTCCTTTTTTATTTCCGTAACAGATAAATTTGTAGGAAGGTTTACAAAAGCCTTATAAGGATATAGAGCTTTTTCAAGCTTTGTTGTTTTAAGCTCTTTGTTGTAAACTTCGTGTTTGTTGTCTTCGAATATACCCCCAAGGTCAAACCACTGAAGATATTCAACATCAAAAGTGTCCTTAAGTTCACTTTTGTTTTCCATATTAAGGGCTGTCATAAGAACAGGCAAAAAGCTGTTAGCGGAATATACTGCCTCGGCGGATATTTTATTTCCTTCAATCACGTTAAGTGGATTTTCATATTTATCCTTAAGCTTTTGAATCTGAGCCTCATATGTATCTTCTTCCGCTGCCTTTTCTCTGTTCGGAAAAGCCTCGGAGGCGGTTATATAAAGCCTTTTCTCCGCCCTTGTCATAGCAACGTAATATTGTCTTACCGTTTCGGCAATGTCCTTTCTGTTATTGTTTATTATTGCCGCCTCATGAAACTCGGTATTATAAATTATTCTGTTTTCGGGGTCAAAATCGGGCATACACACCCCAAGCTCCCTGTCAAATATAACCTTGTCGCCCTTATCAAGCTTATTAAACTGCTTTTGCAGCTGTGAAATAAACACAACGGGAAACTGAAGCCCCTTACTGCCGTGAATCGTCATAATTCTTACGGCATTATTCTCGGCGCTTAAAAGCTGAGCCTGTTTAAACTCTCCTCCGTCGGTTACGCTGTCTAAATATTTTATAAAGCCGTAAAGCCCTCCATGTGAGGTTTCACCATAGTCAGCCCCCATATCCAAAAGTTTGTCTAAATTGGCACGTCTTTTTCCGCTGTCAGTCATCACATTGAGATAATTATAGTAGTCCGTTCTTGTATACATCTCGGACAAAACAGAATTCACAGGCTCTGTTTTAAATCTCTCTTCAAAATATTTTCTGTCTTCAAGAAAATGTTTCAGCTTTTCGCTTATTTCGTCTTCATAATTCTCGGAATAATCCCATATAAGACCGTAAAAAGAGGCAAATTTGTCTTTTGCCTTATATTTTATAATTCCCAGTTCCTCCGCTGTAACCCGGTAAATAGGGCTGTGGAGAACGGTTACAAGGTCGATATCCGAAAGAGGGTTGTCTATCACTCTCAAATAGCTTATTATAATTTTGTTTTCTATAAAGTTTGTACTGTCGGCAGGCTTTGTCGTAAGAGCCGGTATACCGCATCGCTCCAAAACTTCTATATATTCATCTGAAATACCTGCGGTGGTTCTCATAAGAATAACAATATCTCCGAATTTTACTGAGCTGTCTTCCTTCATAAGCGCCTTTATCTTACCGGCTATAAGCAAAGCCTCTGCCGATGCAGAGCTTTCCGCCGCAGCCGCAAGAAGTGGGGTCTCTTCGTTTACAAAAGAATCATCAAGCCTTGGACCTGTCGATCTGTTTAATATGCTTATTTGAACCTTGTGACAGGGCAGCTTTATAAGCTCGGAATTTTTTGCCTTTAAAGGCTCATATTCCGCTCCGCCCAAATCATCAGTCATAATTTTTGAAAAAACAAGATTTACAAAGTCCAAAACTTCAGGCACACTTCTGTAGTTTTCGTTCAGTCTTACCAAACAGTTACTGCTTTCCTTATTTTCCTTTTCTTCGTTATAATATTTATTATATTTGTCGGCAAAAATATTTATATCGGCATCTCTGAACCGGTATATACTCTGTTTAATATCTCCTACCATAAACCTGTTTTTCTCTCCGCTGAGTGCCTGTAAAAGCGCCTCTTGTAGGGGGTTTGTGTCCTGATATTCGTCTGTCATAATTTCAACATACTTATTTTTTAAATAAACCGCCGTTTCCGTTTCACTGCCGTCTTTATTTACAAGCATATTAAGACAGGCTCTTTCGATATCTGAGAATTCATACATATTTTTTTCCGATTTTAATTTGTAATATTCACTCCGAAAATCTTCAACAAGGGTATAAAAAAGATTTAAAAACGGGAGCTGTTTTTTATATTCTTCAAAAGCCTCCTCATTAAAATAATGAGCATAGGGCAAAGCCTTTTTAGTTATAATATCCTTGGCGCTGTTTCTCAATTTTTGAGCCTCTGCTCCCATTTCGGGATCATATTTTTTTATTTTGGCGCTCCATTTGGGAAATTTTATATTATTAAGCTTTTCCGCAAGCTTTAAAAGATTTTTTTCCTCCGCAAGGGACTCAATGTTCTTTTTTTCTTCTTCTAAAAAATTCCCGTCCTTTTCGGTCGGTATATATTCATATAAAATTCTGTCTGCCTCGCTTATAAGCTCAGCCGCCCTTTTTAGATCCATTCCCTCGTGAATGATTTTATGCATAGGCAGCTCCATATATTTTTCAAAGCTGTCTGTGTTGAATTCACTTCTTTTATCCCTAATCCAGTCTTCTGGGCAGGGCAGTGAAGACAGTTTGTCACTGACTGATATAACAGCCTCTTCAAGTTCCAGCCGTTTGCTCCTTCCGTCTGTAAGCATATCGCACAGAGCATAAAGAGGGGAATACAGTTCCTCCCCTTCTTCCATTCTTTTAAAAGCATCGTCCATACCCCTTGCCATTGCCTCGTCTCTTGTTTCGGTAAGGCGGCTGCCCGGGTCAACGGCAAAATTAGGAGCAATATCGGTTTTGTAGAAAAATTTTCTTACAAGTCTGCCGCAAAAGGCATCTATCGTCGTTACATCGGCTGAATTTAAAAGTCTGAGCTGTCTTTTTAAGTGGGCGCTGTTTGCCTCGTAAGGCTTTTCCGCCAAAAGTTCTCTTGTTCTCTTTTCGATTCTGTCTTTCATTTCAGCCGCCGCAGCGTTTGTAAAGGTAACAATAAGAAGTCTTTCAATACTTTCTCCGGATTCCGATATTATATCCGCCACACGACCTGTCAGAACGGCAGTTTTTCCGCTTCCGGCTGATGCCGAAACAAGTATGTTTTTGCCTCTTGTTTTTACAGCCTTAAGCTGATTTTCCGAAAATTTCACAAAACCACTTCCCTAATTAATTAAACTTTTTAAACACAGGCTTTTGATAACGGAAAGCCGTTACATATTTAAAGCCCGCTCTTTCAAGCATATCATAAGCCACGTCAAAATTTTTCCCAACATCTTCGGGGCGGTGAGCGTCTGAGCCTATTGTTATTATCTCTCCCCCAAGCTCTTTATATCTTTTTACAAAGTCAAAAGAGGGGTGGGTCTGACCCAAGCCATAGCGAAAGCCCGAGGTGTTTATTTCAATTCCCTTGCCTTTTTCAATCAAAAGCTTGAGGGCTGTGTCAACAAGGTCTGAATAGTCAAAATATGACAAGCTGTTGTCCTCATAAGTTCCGTAGCGGTTTACAAAATCCATATGACCGTAAACACAGAAGGTCTTGCAGGTTTTAATATTTTCGATAAGCTCCGTAAAATAAAAGCTGTAAGCCTCTCTTTTATTTTTGAAAAGTGAAAAATATTCCTTTTGGTCGAAATAAAGATCATACTTTGCTACGCTGTGAGAAGAGCCTATTATAAAGTCAAAGGGCGCTGATTTAGTGAATTCATTTACCTCGTCTTTAACCCTGTTGTCAAGACCTACCTCAACCCCCAGCATAATCTTTATATCTTTTGAATATTTTTCCTGAAGTTCAATAAATTTGGGTATATATTCATTATAGTCGGGGTAGGTATATCTGTCGTCGAAATCAACGTGATCCGTCAGCGCTATTTCCTTAAGCCCCAGCTGTACACTTCTTTCAATCATAGATTCAGGTGATGCATCACTGTCAGATGATGCGTTTGTGTGCAAGTGATAATCCTCTCTGAACATTTTACTGCCTCCCTGTTTTATTTTAACCTTTCTGTCCATTCCATTTCTTTAAAACCCTTAAGAACAACCTCTTCCCCTATAAGCAGAGGTCTTTTTATAAGCATACCGTCGCCGGCTAAAAGCTCCGCCATTTCATCTTCCGACATATCTCCGAGCTTATCCTTTAAGCCCAATTCTCTGTATTTCATTCCGCTTGTGTTAAAGAATTTTCGAAGACTTTCTCCCCGGCGCTGTGCCCACGCCTTAAGTTCTTCGGCTTTGGGGGTTTCTTCCACAATGTATCTGTCGGTAAATTCAATATTATTGGCTGTGAGCCAAGCCTTTGCCTTTTTACAGGTTGTACATTTGGGATATTCTATAAATAAATACATACTAACACTCCTTTGCTCATTCAACAATCTTTTCAGCACACTTAAGTCCGTCAACAGCTGCCGACATTATCCCTCCGGCATATCCTGCCCCTTCTCCGCAGGGGTAAAAACCCCTTAAGCCTGTACTTTCAAGACTTTCTCTGTCTCTTAAAATTCTTAAAGGAGAAGATGAGCGGCTTTCAACCGCCGTCAAGACTGCTCCGTTTCCTCCGAAACCCTTTATTTTTCTGTCAAAGGCAAGAAGACCCTGCTGTAAGGCTTTGTATAAATAATCGGGAAAAAGCTCCCTAAAATCAGCCGCAGCAGTCCCCGGTTTATATGTGGGGGTTATACCTGAAAGGCGGTTTGTGGGCTTTCCCTTAAGAAAATCACTTGCGTTTTGAGTCGGTGCAAAATAGCCCCCTCCCCCAAGTTCAAAAGCCCGTCTTTCAAGACTTCTTTGAAATTCAATTCCGGCTAAAGGGTTTTCCGACTTAAAATCACTTGAACCGACGGAAACCAAAACAGCCGAATTTGCGTTTTTACCCTCACGCCTAAAATTGCTCATTCCGTTGGTAACAACTCCCCCGTCTTCCGACGCCGCCCCTACCACAAAACCCCCGGGGCACATACAGAAGGTATAAACCCCTCTGCCGTCTTCCAAATGAGTAAACAGCTTATAATCGGCGGCAGGAAGATATTTTGCAAAGCTGCCGTACTGAGCCTTGTTTATAAATTCCTGTGAATGTTCGATTCTGAAACCCACCGAAAAGCTCTTCTGTTCCATAGGCAAATTTACGTCATACAAAAATTTAAAGGTATCTCTTGCGGAGTGACCCAAAGCAAAAACCGCCGCCCTTGTGGGGAAAACCTCGTCTCCGCAGAGAACAGCCGAAATTTTGCCGTTTTTTGTTTCTATTGCCGTTGCTTTTGTGTTAAAATGAACCTCTCCCCCTAAACCTTCGATCCTCTTTCTTATATTCTGAACCATTTTAATAAGCCTGTCCGTCCCTACGTGGGGTTTTGCCGAGTATAAAATTTCCTCCGGCGCCCCGAACTTGACAAACTCTTTAAGCACAAATGAAATTCTCGGGTCGTTTATGCCTGTGTTAAGCTTTCCGTCGGAAAATGTTCCGGCGCCGCCCTCGCCGAACTGCACGTTGCACTCACTGTCCAATATACCTGTTTTGAAAAAGTTTTCCGCCTTTGCCTTTCTTACGTCGGCTCTTCCTCCTCTTTCCAAAATAACAGGCTTAAGCCCTGCCTCGGCAAGGTAAAGCCCTGCCATAAAGCCACCGGGGCCAAACCCCACCACAACAGGGCGAAAATCGGCTTTGGCTTTTTTTATAACATAGCTTAATTCCTTAACAGGGCTTATTTCCTTCCGCTTAAGAAGTTTTTCTTCGTTTTCGGCGGAAAAATCAAGTGTCAGATTATAATAAACATCTGTCTTTTTTCTTGCATCGATACTTTTTCTGAAAATTTTTACTGTCTTTATATTTGTTTTAAGTTTTTTTGACAAAACCTCTTTAAGAAGTTCTTCTCTAAGCTCCTTTGAGGCGGAAATTTTTATGTTCCTTATCCTTAACATATTAAGCTCCCTGCGGCGCTTGCTCCTGCCATATATCCGCTTGACCATGCCCACTGCAGGTTATATCCGCCGCATTCTCCGTAAATATCAAAAATTTCTCCGCAGCAGTATAACCCCGGAACTCTCTTCGACTCCAAAGTTGCTGAATAAAACTGTTTCGTAACGGCGCCTCCGGCGGTAACCTGAGCATTGTTCCAGCCGTTTGTACCCAAAATCTCGGCTTTGAAAAATTTGATATTATAAGCCAGTGACCAAAGCATATTTTTATCAAGCTTTGAAACAGGAAAAGAAAGCTTTTCGATTCCCGATTTCTTGGCAATTACATTTCCTATTCTTTTATTTAAAAGCCCCGTAAAAAAGTTTTCCATTGTCAAATGAGAAAGGTCGGCGGCTCTCATACCCAAAAGCCCGAAAATTTCCGTAGTTTCATATTCAGGCATAAAGTCTATATTGACATGAGCCTTAGACCGCCCTGCGTCACGAAGATAACCGGAAAGCTGAAAAACAGCTATGCCTGAAATACCGTAGTCCGTAAAGAGAATTTCGCCCTTTTCCTCTCTTATTGTGTGGTTGTTTACACAAAGCCCCACACAGCCCTTAAAGCGAATTCCCGAAAGCGCCTTAAGAAAATCGCCCTTAAGCTTAAGCTGAACAAGGGCAGGAGAAACCTCGGAAACGGTGTACCCCAAGCTTTCAAGAATTTTAAAGCCGGAACCGTTTGAACCCAAATCGGGAGATGCACAGCCGCCGCAGGCAAGCACAACCCTATCTCCCGTCAAGGTTTCTCCTTTATATGAAGTGACGGAAAATTCCTCTCCGTCATTTTTAACCTCTTTCACGTCAAAGCCGGTTTTAACCTCTATGCCCAGCTTTTCCGTTTCAAACCTCATACAGTCTAAAACAGAAGATGCCTATTCAGAATAGGGGTACATTCTGCCCTCAGCCTCTTCCTTTGGGAAAACCCCCAGACGAAGGAAAAAGTTGATTGCGGCGTCAAAGTCGAAAAACTCAAGGGCAGGCTTGGTAAAAGCCGGATGTTCTCCGAAATAATGTTTCGGCGACACATTTCTGTTTGTATAATTACAGCGGCCGTTGCCTGTTGCCAAAATTTTCTTACCCACTCTGTTCATTCTTTCACAGATTGTTACTTTTATATTTTCCTTGTTTTCCCTTGCCGTTTGGGCAGCGCCTATAGCCGCCATAAGCCCGGAGGCTCCGCCGCCTACGACAATAATTTTTTTATCCTTCAATAAAACCACACTCTCTTTAAGGCTCTTCGGTTATTTTACGTTTCGCCTACACCCAAAACAACAACTATATCGCCGTCGGCAGGCTTTTCTTCACCTATTATAATTAAGGAATCGCTGAAATACTCCTGAAGATCCTGTCCTTCTCCTTTATTGTCAACATAAATTTTAGTAATATCAGATTTAAGCCCCGAAAAATCCCCTATGGAACTGACATAAAAACCTGCCTCCGTAAGCCGGCTTTGGAAGGTTCCGGCAAGACCGCTTGTATAGCCGCCGTTTAAAACAACTATATCTTTACCTTCGCTGCTTACTGTTTCATAGGTTTCTCCGTAGGTTCCGTTTTTAACCGTTTTAACCAAATAATCCGTCAAATCCTGATCTACTTGATAACAGGATACGCCGTCTATTGACGCAGATGTTCCCGGAACCGTAAAGCTTGCTATATTTTCAGTATCAAGACTTGTGAGAACACCGAAATACTTAACGGCATCTGTTATTCCGACATTTGTTTTTACGTATTCTATAGCCGTCTTGATATATGCCGTAGGATTGGAAAGAATATTTTCTTTCTTTGCAAGCTCGCTTATAAGCTCCTTCACAAAACTCTGCTGAGTTGAAACTCTGCCTAAATCCTGATTTGAATAACCCTTTCTGAAACGAACAAGCTGTTCCGCCTGTTCTCCGTTAAGGGTTTGAACTCCTGCCTTAAGGTCTATAAGGAAATCAAACTCCGGATCATAGTAATACATATCCATAGGCACGTCATACTCAATGCCGCCGATTGAGTCTATAAGGTAGGTAAAGGCATCGAAATCCACAAGGGCATAATAATCTATATTAAGCCCTAAAAGCTTGCCTACATACTTTGCGGAAAACTCTTCCTTTTCACCTTCGGGAGCATAGTGATAAATATGGTTGATTTTCATCTTACTGCTGCCCGGCTCGGGATATTCCGACTGCATAGCGTCAAAATCAGACTGGGAAACCTCTATATATGAATCTCTGGGTACGGAAATAAGGGTCAGTTTTCCTGTTCTTGAATTATAGTTTAAAACCATAATTGTGTCGGTTCTTGTTCCTTCTTCGTCTGTTCCCAAAACAACAAGGTTTGTATCTCCGGCAATACCCGACTGCAAAGCATTTGAAACGGCATTTGCCACCTTGTTTTCCCCAGAAAAGAAATCGTCGGTTTCGTCCGTATTAAGATAAGTATAGCCTATATAACAGCCTATTACAGCGGTATAGAGAAGTATAACCGACATAACAACCTTAAAAAACAGTCCGGCGGAGCTGCGCTTTTTACGGCGCTTTTTTGCGCCCCTTCCGTATTCTCTGACACTGTTTCCGGTTCTGCCTGTTCCGGCGGTTCTTCTTTCTCTTCGTCTTCCCCTTCTGCCATCGTCATCATCGTAATAATTCATAGACACTCCTTAATTATGCCTTATCAGGCTTAAAAGAACTCTTAAGGGATACAATTCTGTTAAAAACAAGGTTATCCTTTCTGCAGTGTTTGGAATCGGCTATGAAATAGCCCAGACGCATAAACTGAAATCTGTCCATAGGCTTAACATCTGCAAGAGAAGGCTCAACTTTTGCGTCAACTGTCTTTAATGAATCGGGATTCAGTATATTCTCGGAATTTTCGTTTTTAATCGTAAGGTTTTCATATAAATTAACCTTTGCGTCAACAGCCGAGGGAGCATATACCCAGTGAATTGTTCCCTTTACCTTTCTTGTTGTGCAGTTTCCGCCCTTTGTTTCCGGGTCATATTCAGCATAAATTGTTGTCACATTGCCTTCTTCGTCCTTTTCACAGCCTGTACACTTTATAAAGTAAGCCCCTTTAAGACGAACCTCTTTATCGGGGGAAAGTCTGAAATATTTCTTGGGAGGATTTTCCATAAAGTCCTCACGTTCAATATAAATTTCTCTTCCGAATTCAACCTCTCTTTTGCCTAAGGTTTCGTTGCTTGGGTGGTTTTCAACCGGCAGAAATTCACTCTGACCTTCGGGGTAGTTTGTTATAACAACCTTAACCGGGTCTAAAACAGCCTTAGCAACGGGGGTGCCGTCCTTTAAATCTTCCCTTACACAATATTCAAGCTGTTGAATATCAACTGTAGAATTGGCTTTTGCAACCCCTATCATTTCACAGAAATTTCTTATAGCCCTCGGTGTATATCCTCTTCTTCTTATACCGCAGATTGTAGAAAGACGGGGGTCGTCCCAACCGTCAACCTGATTTGTTTCAACAAGGTTTCTCAAAAGCCTCTTGCCCAAAATAGTGTCAGTAATGTTCAGCTTGGCAAACTCAATCTGTCTGGGAATAACGTCAAAAACACCTATTTCTTTTATAACCCAGTCATAAATTGGGCGGTGGTCTTCAAATTCCATAGTGCAGAGAGAATGGGTTATGCCCTCGATTGCGTCCTCTACAGGGTGGGCAAAATCATACATAGGATATATGCACCACTTATCGCCGCTTGCGTGATGAGACATATGGGAAATTCTGTAAATAACGGGATCCCTCATATTCATATTCGGCGATGCCATATCTATTTTTGCTCTCAGAGTTTTTTCTCCGTTTGCAAATTCTCCTGCCTTCATTCTCTCAAAAAGGTCTAAGTTTTCTTCTATGGATCTGTCTCTCCATGGGCTGTTTTTACCCGGAGTAACAAGGTCGCCTCTTGATGCCTTAATTTCCTCGGCGCCCATATCGCAGACAAAGGCCTTTCCTTTTTTAATAAGAAGAACAGCATATTCATACATCTTATCAAAATAAGACGATGCATAGTAAAGCCTGTCTTCCCAGTCAAAACCCAACCAGCGAATATCCTCCTGAATAGAGTTTACAAACTCGGTGTCTTCCTTAGCCGGGTTTGTGTCGTCAAACCTCAAGTTGCATTTTCCGCCGTAAAGCTCAGCAATCCCGAAATTAAGACAGATTGCCTTTGCGTGACCTATGTGGAGATAACCGTTTGGCTCCGGTGGAAAACGTGTGTGAACCTTGTTTAACTCTCCCTTTAAATCTTCCTGTATATAACCGTGAATAAAACCGGCTGTTTCGCCGAACTTGTTTCCGCTTTCGTTAGACATTTTAAAATCCTCCTGTTGTATTATAAGGAATTACCGATTAATCGGCATTTCCGTAGTTTAAAATTTTCTTTCTTTAAAGTGTCTGTGGTAAAAAACCTTACCGCAGTCGGGGCACATTCCGAATCTTAAGGTCTTGTCGGTCATTTCCCCCTCAAGGCTGAAATCCAGATTGACCTTCTTTTCTTTTCCGTCGCTTTTACAGATGTGCCTTTGAAAATAGTAGTTTTTACTTTCTTCAAAATCATCACAGCGCCCCGTTTCCTTTAAAATATCAAGCAAATCCATTATAATGCACTCCCTGAAAAAATATTGTAGTTATTCAAGCGATATATAATGAATTAT
>JAJQBF010000241.1 GCA_021203425.1 Clostridiales bacterium
GTTTTGAAATGTTTTTGTTATTTCAAGTGTCTACTCTAAGGGGATTATATCACACTCATCAAAGGAGCGATATCCTTAAGCTTTTTTATATCCTTAAAAACTTCGAGAACCGTTTCAATAAGTCCGGCTTTAAGGCTGCTGTCATTGGGCAAAGCCTCAATCCACCCCGGCAGATTAAAACTGATTTCATCAACGGGAAATTCATATAAAACATTTCTTAAAATTTCCTCAATTTCCCCTGTATTCATATTCATACAGTCAACGGAAATAACCGCCGCCCCGTATTCTTCTTCCATTTTACTTCGAAGGTCTTCCGTTTCCGCCGAATTGGGCGCTGATGTATTCAGCAGGATTACAAAGGGTTTGTTTATGGAATTCAGTTCGGAAATAACCCTTTTTTCAGCCTTAATATATGCCTCTCTGGGCAGGTCGGTAACGGAGCCGTCTGTTGTTACCACAATCCCTATTGAAGAATGGTCGTTAATTACCTTTTTCGTTCCTATTTCCGCCGCATCTTCAAAGGGTATTTTTTCTTTTGACCAAGGTGTACTTACCATTCGGGGGTTTTCTCCGTCCATATGTCCGGCGGCTCCTTCTGCCATATAGCCTACACAGTCAATCATTCTTACCGAAAAGTCGGTGTTTTCGTCTAATTTAACTCTAACCGCCTCTCCGGGAATAAACCTCGGCTCCGTTGTTGTAATTATTTTACCGCTGCCGCTTTGGGGCAGCTCGTCAGTTGTTCTTTTTCTTTCGTTTTCATCGGCAATATTAGGCAAAATAAGTCTGTCCATAAAGGATTTTATAAATGTGGATTTTCCCGTTCTGACAGGTCCTACAACCCCTATGTAAATATTTCCGCCGCAGCGGTTTTTTATGTCTTTATAAATTTCATATTTTTCCATAAAACTCCTCCCGACAAATATCAGTATGCTTTAAAATATGATATTCACCGGGAGAATAAATTATGCTTTACTCATACTTTTCTTTTCGGCTTACCCTTCACAGCAGCAGTGTCTTTTTGAACATGGTTCATCTTCACCGCTCTGTCTTTGAGCCGCAGGAATATTTGAGGAAATTCCGGCTAAGAATTCGGGTTTCTGAGGGGGAGCAAAGCTGTCCATTGGGAAGTCTAAATTTTCAAAGAAATCACAGGGGTCTGTTGAAGAAATATCTTCTAATTCTTCGGGAATACAGAATCCCTTTGACTCTACCAGAAGATTTACAATTCGGAAGAGCTTTATAATGGCAAAAAAGACCTATTGTTGCCTTAACAGCCGAGGGACTGTTGTCCTCCGAGCCGCTGTTCGAGTTATAAACCAAATCTGCCGAAAGGGCGACTGCCTTGCTTTCAATCCAAACAAAGGGATTTACTGCAAAGGTAATACTGTTTGAACAGCCGGAGCCGCCGAAAAGGTCGGTTGAAAGGTTTACATCTGTGTCGATTGAGCCGAAAAGGCTTGCTTTTGTCGTATATGTGTTTGTTGCCGGAACAGAGGCAATAACACAGCCCCCTGTTTCCGAAAACACAAGTGTATAAGAAAAAAACAAACTGCAAGTCAACATCATAATAGCCGTTTCTGAATGTGTTTTTCTTCTTGTTTAGTACGTTTACGCTGTCGATTTCCAAATTTTCAATTACGACGGAAGAGGCTCCGGCAGGAGGAACAATTACGTCGCCGGCTCCGATTTCCGTTTCGTCTATAACAATGTCCTCAGCAGCTTTGGCATAGCCTAAAACATCACTTGTCAGACATTCCTGTATTCTGAAAAAATCATACACCTTAAAAGCAATAAGACACTCGTCTTTAACATCTTTGCCGGGGCAGCAGCCTGTGCCGCTTGTGCCGCTGTTTCCGTAGCAGCAGTCAAAATCAAATACACCCATATTCAAACCTCCTTATAAATTTTTGAAAGTTCATTTGTCTGTTCTCATAGTGTATATTATGCTTTACAAAAAAAGTGTGACAAGTCAGCGGTTTACTAAGCCAGTTTCTCCACTGCCACATAAATCTGGGATATTTGATACCATGTGGCGTAGTCTACCGCTCCGGAGGTATTCAAATTGAAAATTTCCTGAAATTTTCTTACGGATTCCGCCGTTGCAGCACCGTAGATACCGTCTGGGGTCAGTGTGTTTATGGCGGAGTAGGTTCTGCTGATTCTGTTAAGCTGAATTTGAACGGTTTCCACTGCCTGACCTTGGGAGCCTATTGTCAAAACCTCCCCGGGAAATGAATAGGGAACCCCGTCCACCTTTTCCGCCGTCGCAAGGTAAATATCATCTCCGTAATAATATCTTAAAATTTCAATAGCCGAATAGCCCTGCTGTGCCAAATATTGTGAGCCCCACTGTGTCATCCACCCGGGGCAGCTTACGTTTCTTCCGTCACAATATTGGGCAAGAAGAGGCTGTCTGTTTCCTTCTCTTATTATATAGGTAGAAAAAAGCTCATCTACAATCTGTGAAATCTCCACAAAAATATTTCGTCCGTAAACAAAATAGTGGTCAACGGCTGTTGAAGAGGTTATTGTAAAATTCTTACCCTTACTTCTGTACCACTCTGTAAAAACTCTGTTCAGTGTAAATGAAATTATGGCAAGTACATTTGCCCGAATAGCGTTAGGCTCCCATGTGGAGTAAACCTCGCTTGATGCCACATTTTTTATATAGTCCTTATAGGGTATATAATAATTGGGTGCGCTGTCGTCATTGGGAGAGCCGTCATGAACAACAATATATTCGGGAATAACAACTCTGTCTAAAACAACAAAGCCTGTAAGAGAATTTATGGGCTTAATCTCTTCTTCGAAAATTCTTGCCTCGCCCGGCTGATAAAAGGGCAGAGGAGTTATAACAACCTCGTTTTCCGTGCCGGCCCCTTCTAAATATACTCGCAGAAGGGCTGTGTTGTCAGGCAAAATTTGGACGCCCTCAGCCCCTTGATATAATCCCCTTAGAGTAGACACTTGAAATAACAAAAACATTTCAAA
>JAJQBF010000015.1 GCA_021203425.1 Clostridiales bacterium
TGTTTTGTTGCCTTAATTGATGTTACAGATTTATTACAAAATTAGATTCACGTGTGAAATAAATTCACAGTACTTGAAAATAATTGTGTAATGGTGTATATTAGTCATATGGATGTCAACTCCTGGTGATAGATTTTATGATGATTTAAAAATGTACAGTCTGGAAGACGGTAGAAAACAGCTTGCTGTATATCAAAAAAATCTAACAACTATATAAAAACTTGTTTGAATATGTTAAGCCCAAATTAAGTCGTTAAGAAATACTTGGGAGTTATGTGGTAAGGAAAATAGTATATCAAATAAGGGTTTTCATAAGGGGACTGCTGAAAGCCGGAATTCAATTATACTTACAAAAGGGAACAATTGTCAAAGTCAGGTAGTATTTTTCCAAAAAAAATTCTCCTCCTTTTTTTTTGGAAAAAATCTCCACCTTATCCTTGACAATTTATTGCTCGGCTAAGTGTAACCAATCATTGACACCCTAACAAAAATGAAGAAATTTAACATTGGACTTTTTGAAAAGTGGACGACTTAAAAAAGTCCAACGCTGAAAACGGATTCTGCATTGATAAACAATATATAAGTTATCTGTTTCTTTTGGAGAGTAGAGTTGGTCTTTGTCCAGCAGACAAAGGGTGTCTAAAGAGACATTTGGGACGAACGGTAGTGGGTATATAGGGGTAGTTCGTATAAGTAAATAAAAGGAACTGCTCAGATTCACATATAATACCGTTGAAGAAATTAGCTATGAAACCGGGTATGGTGGCATATGCAAAAAGTCTGAAAATCGGCGAACATACTTGAAAATTAATGAAAACCGCAGATTGTTAATAAGATATTCTCAAACCATGGTTTGATTTGAAGGACTGTTTTGTGATAAACTTACTATATGCTTGTTTTTAGCGCATTATCAAAATAATGGCATTGTGTGCAGTATAAAAAGCAGGAAGGAGAAACAGAGATGGAGAATAAGAATTCTGCAACAGTCAGTAATCTCTTTACTAATGAGAGTGTATCCTCATCACGGGTTATCTACACGCCGTCTTCTTTTGCACGTACATCACTTCTGTATTTGCAGGAAGTTGGTTCTCTTCGGGCGGTTCGACCACATATCAGTGGCAGAACAAGTCTCCAATCGTATATGTTCTTTATTGTGATTGACGGCAGCGGTTGGCTTGAGTATTGTGGAGAACGGCATGAACTTGGAAAAGGTGACAGTGTATTTCTTGATTGTAGGAAAGGATACAGCCAGAGTTCTTCCGATGACCTGTGGGCATTGAAGTGGGCGCATTTTAATTCTTTCTCGATGCCATCTATTTACAATAAATATTGTGAATGGGGTGGTAAGTGCGTGTTTAGACTGACCGATATAAGTCCATTCACATCCATCCTGAATGACATTTATTCTTCTGCGGCTACAGAAGATTTTATCCGAGATATGCATATCAATAAACTTTTAGTTCAGCTTATTACATTGCTTATGGAACAAACTGTGTATGACGAGAACAGGATATATAGAGATGGCAAGGAACGTGAAGTAAGTATATCACCGGGTAAGCTAGATGTGAGTGAAATCAAGTCCTATATAGACACGCATTATAAGGAAAAGCTTTCTTTAGAGCAATTGGCTGGGAAGTGTTTCTTGAATAAGAATTATCTCGCACGGTTATTCAAATCGGCATATGGGTTTTCTAGTGGATCTTACATCCAACTTGTGAGAATTGGTAAAGCAAAAGAAATGCTTAGATTTACTGAGATGAGCATTGAATCGGTTGGAAACGAATGCGGATATGATGATCGGAATTATTTCAGCAGGGCATTTAAAAAGGTGGAAGGCTGCTCGCCTTCGGAATTCAGAAAAAATTGGATGTGCAACAGCAAGGTGTAATTCCTAGGTTCTTTGGTTTTTATATAGATTGAAATGAAAATGAGGTGCTATTATGGGTAGGAATAAGAAAAAACCATCTTACGATCCACAACACATACTGTCAGATGTGATGAATGCAGCTGTGGAAATATATGCTGAGACCAAGTCGCTCTAAAAGTGATATGAATCCAATAAAAATACACAAGTTGCTCATTGAAGCAAACACCTACTAGTCAAATATAGCTGACGATGTACAGAGTCTTGTAGATAAAAAGAAGTCTGTGTCGGAAATTATGGAAATAATTGGCATATCAAAATCATCCGTCAACAGCTATCTGCCTTATACAAAACCGCCATACAAGGCGGAAGAATTGTCGGTCAATGTGGATGAATTCAGATATACAGAAAGAGAAGGCAACAGTTGAGAAACTAAAGAATAGTGAGGATATGGCTACTTTGTGGGAAACAATCATTTTGATCGAATGTTACCCATTCCGAACAAACAAGGGATTGAAGTTTACATATACAGTTCATGGCAGCGAGATGAAGATAAGTCGGAAGGAAAAGCCTGTGACGAGAAGCAGCGTAGAGATAGCATATAAAAGAGCACTGGAAGTTGGGGTAAGCGGTCCAAAGAAACTCAGTGTGTTTGGGGCGAGTTCTTTATATCTCGTGTTTGTGCGTCTTGGGGTTATTTCAAGTGAGCGTTAACACAATTTGAAAAGTCAATTTTGTGCTAATATAAGTATATGAACTCCATTCAAAGTTCTCTTTTTATGTATTAAAATAATTGCAGAAAAGAGAATGGGTATTCTGTTGTTTATTAGCAAAACCCTTTCTCATATTTGTGCAATTCTGGATTAAATATTTTTGGAGGTTCTTATGAAAACAGCATTAATTACAGGAATCACCGGTCAGGATGGTTCCTATCTGGCAGAGTTTCTGTTGGAAAAAGGCTATGAGGTACACGGTATCACTCGTCGTGTTTCTATCTCGAATACAGGACGTATTGACCATCTGATGGGTAAAATCACTTTGCATGACGGTGATTTGTCTGATTCATCGTCACTTATTCGTATTATCTCAATTGTGCAGCCAGATGAAATTTATAACTTGGCAGCGCAAAGCCATGTGCAGGTTTCTCTTGATGTGCCGGAATATTCAGGAGATGTGGACGCTCTTGGCGTTCTTAGAATTCTGGAAGCGGTACGAATCCTTAAGCTCACGAAGAAGACAAAGGTATATCAGACTTCTACTTCTGAACTGTATGGTAAGGTGGAGGAAGTTCCTCAAAAGGAAACTACACCCTTTCATCCTTATAGTCCTTATGCGGTTGCGAAACAGTATGGATTTTGGATTACGAAAGAGTACCGTGAAGCTTACGATATGTTCGCAGTGAATGGTATTCTATTCAATCATGAGTCTGAGCGTCGTGGTGAAAACTTCGTTACCAGAAAAATCACTCTGGCAGCCGGTCGGATTGCAGAAGGCTTGCAGGATCATTTGGAGCTTGGCAATATGGACTCCCTGCGTGACCGGGGCTATGCGAAGGATTACGTTGAGTGTATGTGGCTTATCATGCAGCAGGACAAGCCGGAGGACTTCGTTATCGCCACAGGTGTGCAGCATACGGTTCGTGATTTTACGGAGAAAGCTTTTAAAGCCAATAGCATCACCGTTCACTGGAAAGGCACTGGACTTGATGAGAAAGGCTATGATGCCGAGACAGGTAAGATGTTGGTTTGCGTAAATCCTCAGTGGTTCCGCCCAACAGATGTAGACAATCTCTGGGGAGACCCGACAAAGGCAAAGACGGTTCTTGGCTGGAATCCTCAAAAGACAAGTTACGAGGAGTTGGTTGAGATTATGGCTAAGCATGATCGCCAACTTGCAAAGCAGGAGAAAGCGATGATGGAGACTCTGTGATTAGATGTAAACCGCTTCACATCTGTTTTTATATATCAGACCACGGATTCGGTCATGCCATGCGTTGTGTTCCTATAATGGAGGAACTTCTGACACAAGGGACAAGGATAACAGTGGTATGTGGAGTAAGGCAGATTCCTGTTATCCGTGCTGATTTAGGAGATAAAAATATTTTCTACTGCATAGAAAAGATGGATGTGAGGTTTATGCTGCATTCAGGAAATCTCATGGTTGACAGTGAACGTCTCTATGAAGAAACAAGCGTGTATCTGTCACAAAGGGAACAGATGGCAACAAAAGAAACAAAGTGGCTCGTTGATAATGAAGTAGATATTGCAGTCTGTGATATGCCACTTTGGAGTATTGAAGCGTGTCAGCTAGCAGGCATTCCGATGCAATATCTCGGCAACTTCATATGGGCAGAACTGTACCATGAGTATCTTCCGGACGAAATATGAGGGACATATGGAGAAGAATATAAGCGTATCAAGCACGCCCGGCTTTATCCCCTATACAATACAGAGATGTTGGAATTCCTGCAGAATGCAGAAATAAAAGAAACATCCTTGTTGCTCGGAAGTATAATCAGGATAAAGCCATTGCAATCAAGGAAAAGCACAGCTGTCCGATTATCTTCGTTGCGCTTGGTATGTCGGCAGAGTTTACAGAACCCGCAGATGTTTCAAAATTGCCCTATTGGTTTATAACCAATCAGGGAGTGACATTGATTGGCAGTGATGTGGAACATATTCCGGCTGGAACGCCAAATACACAGGATTTTATCCTAGCAAGAGATTATGTCATCACGAAAGCCGGATAGGGAACGATAGTTGAGTGTTTACTGGCGGGAAAGCCGATGGCTCTGTTTGAAAGGGACACAGTTTTGGAGGATCGTACCACCATCTGTGTGATGGAACAGCAGAAGTTAGCGATTAGAATATCACAGGCTGATTTAGAAAATATTGTTGATGGAATGAATACAGAATTATCAACCGAGGATCTTGGGCTGTACTATGATGCGGTTAAAGAAATTGCAGGTTAGATTCTCAGTCTCGAAAAGGAGATAGTATAGAAAAGGAGATGGTATAACCATGATGGAAAAAGATGCAAAAATCTATGTTGCTGGTAATCGGGGAATGGTTGGTTCCGCTATTGTTCGTGAACTGAATCGCCAGGGTTATAATAACATTATCACTCGTACTCACAAGGAGCTTGACCTGACTCGTCAGGATGCAGTGGAAACGTTCTTTGCAGAGGAAAAGCCGGAGTATGTATTCCTTGCAGCTGCAAAGGTGGGCGGCATTGTGGCGAATGAGAGTGCTCTTGCAGACTTCATGTATGACAATATGATTCTTGAGATGAATGTTGTCCATTCCGCATGGAAGAATGGATGTAAGAAACTGGAGTTTCTTGGATCCTCCTGCATTTATCCTCGCATGGCACCTCAGCCGATGCCAGAGAGCTGTCTGCTGACTGGTGAATTGGAGAAGACAAACGAGGCTTATGCGCTGGCGAAAATCAGCGGTTTGAAGTACTGTGAGTTCTTAAACCGTCAGTATGGCACGGACTATATTTCTGTGATGCCGACAAATCTTTATGGTCCAAATGATAACTACCATCCTACTCACAGCCATGTACTGCCGGCACTGATTCGGCGTTTTCATGAGGCGAAAGTCGAAGGCAAGAAATATGTGACTTGCTGGGGTGATGGCAGCCCATTGCGTGAGTTCCTGTATGTGGATGACCTTGCCAACCTATGCGTATTCTTAATGAACAATTATAGTGGCAACGAAACGGTAAATGCCGGTACAGGCAAAGAGTTAACTATCAGGGAATTAACCGAGCTGGTTGCAAAAGTCATCGGCTATGAAGGTGAGATTCGCTGGGATCCGTCCAAACCGAACGGAACGCCGAGAAAATTGCTTGACGTGAGCAAAGCAACCGCACTGGGCTGGACATACAAAACTGAACTTGAAGACGGCATCCGACTTTCCTATGAGGATTTCCTGAATAATCCCATGAGAGCAGAGAGGTAAGATGTCGGATTCGACATATGAGGTGTAAACAATATGAATATCGTTTTACTTTCGGGGGGGGGCTCCGGAAAACGGCTCTGGCCGCTGTCCAATGATATCCGCTCAAAGCAATTTATAAAGATTTTTAAGACAGAGAACGGCGACTATGAGTCCATGGTTCAGCGAGTCTATCGTCAAATAAAAACAGTGGATGCAGGTGCAACCGTAACTATCGCCACTTCAAAGACACAGGTATCTGCAATCCATAACCAATTGGGTGAGGATGTGGGTGTTTCTGTTGAGCCTTGCAGGAGGGACACTTTCTCGGCAATAGTTCTGGCAACAGCATATCTTCATGATGTGCAGGGGGTTGGATTGGAGGAGTCTGTAGTAGTTTGCCCAGTAGACCCTTATGTGAATTATGACTATTTTGAATCGTTGAAAGCACTGGGAGAACAGGCTGCGGAGGGAGAGGCTAACCTTGTTCTTATGGGCATAGAACCCACATATCCTAGTGAGAAATATGGATATATTTTCCCGGCAACAAAAGAGCAGACCAGTATGGTGGATACTTTTAAGGAAAAACCGGATGAGGAGACTGCTAAGTCCTACATAGCTCAAGGCGCACTTTGGAACGGCGGTGTATTTGCCTACAAGCTGAAGTATGTAATGGACAAGGCACATGAGTTGATTGATTTTATAGATTATGCTGATCTGTTTGACAAGTACGAAACACTGACAAAAATCAGTTTCGACTATGCTGTAGTTGAAAAAGAACCAAAGATTCAGGTCATGCGGTTTGCAGGTGAGCGGAAAGATCTCGGCACATGGAATACCCTTACGGAGGCAATGGATGAGCCGACCATTGGGGAATCCGTGCTTAACGAAACCTGTGCCAACGTAAACGTAATCAATGAGCTTAACGTTCCTATTGTCTGCATGGGACTGAAGAATGTGATTGTTTCTGCCAGCCCGGAGGGGATACTGGTTTCTGATCGAGAACAGTCCAGTTATATCAAGCCTATTGTTGATAAAATTGAGCAACAGATTATGTTTGCAGAGAAATCCTGGGGCAGTTTCCGAGTAATAGATGTGGACGAGAGCAGCTTAACAATCAAAGTGACGCTGAATCCCGGACACAGTATGAATTACCATAGCCATCAGAGACGTGATGAAATATGGAATGTAATATCCGGTGAAGGTACGGTTATTGTGGATGGAATGGAGCAGCCGGTAAAGACCGGAGATGTTGTTACCATGCGGGCAGGGTGCCGTCACACAATATCCGCTATGACTGAATTGAAATTGATAGAGGTTCAGTTAGGAGAAGAGATTAGTGTACACGACAAACAAAAATTCGAGCTTGAAACCTGAGATAAAACGGGAATTGAATAATCAGCCTTTCATGCTGTCACCGTCCGGTAAAGATTATCTGTGGGGCGGAAACCGTCTGAATGACGATTTTGCCAAGGGGATTGATTTGTTCCCTTTGGTGGCAGAAACATGGGAATGCTCTACACACCCGGACGGACCGAGTATGGTTGTCACAGGTGGATTTGAAGGACATACACTTACGAATGTGATAAAAGCTCATCCGGAGTTCCTCGGCACACATCCAAAGACAGAAAATGGACTTCCTATTTTGATTAAGTTTATTGATGCGAAGAGAGACCTGTCGGTGCAGGTGCATCCAGATGATGATTACGCCAGAGAGAATGAAAACGGTTCTCTTGGCAAGACTGAGTTGTGGTATGTACTGGATGCGACAAAAGACGCAAAGCTGATATATGGATTTTACCACGACATAGACGAGGAAACTGTGCGAAGAAGTCTTAAAAATGGTACTGTAGAGAAATATCTCCAAAAAGTGCCAATTCAAAAAGACGATGTGTTTTTTATTCCATCCGGTCAGGTACACGCCATAGGAGCAGAAGCATTGATTGCTGAAATACAGGAAAATTCTAACTTGACCTATCGGTTGTATGACTATGACCGCATAGATAAAACGTGTAAACCGAGAGAGCTTCACATTGATAAGGCTCTGAAAGTTGCCAATCTGAAAGGTAGCTCAGCTCCGCGACAGCCGATGCGTGTATTGAAGTTTCGACCTGGTGTTGCGGATGAGTTGCTATGTCGTTGTAAGTACTTTGAGGTTTCCCGTATTATGCTGAATACGGAGAGGGTTCGCCAGATGGTAGAGATACAGACAGGTGCAAACTCTTTTCAAGTTCTGCTTTGTACGGAAGGTTGCGGTATTTTCTTCTGGGAGGACACATCTCTGCCGTTTTACAAAGGGGACTGCCTTTTCATTCCTGCAAATTCAGTATCGATTCGGATACATGGAAATGCACAAATGTTAAAGGTAAGCTGCTAGAGGTGATTAAATAAATATGAATGCAGATAAGATTAAAAGCGAATATAACCGTTGGTTGGTAAAGTGCATGGAGATTCAGCCAATCGACGAAGATGTTGCAAAAGAATTAAAGGAAATAGATGGCGATGAAACCAAAATAGAGGATGCCTTTTACCGCAACTTAGCTTTTGGTACCGGAGGACTGCGTGGTATTATCGGCGCTGGTACAAACCGTATGAATGTCTACACGGTTGCTAAGGCATCCCAGGGACTTGCCGACTATGTTAAGAAAAACTTCACGGAAGACAAGTGGAAGATTGCTGTAAGCTATGATTCCCGCATCAAGTCTAACCTGTTTGCACAGGTTGCGGCGGGTGTGTTTGCAGCAAACGGTATTCAAGTTTTCATTTATAAAGAATTGATGCCAACCCCATGCCTGTCCTATGCGGTAATAACGTTGGGCTGTGCAGCCGGCATTATGGTAACCGCTTCTCATAATCCAGCCAAGTATAACGGATATAAGGTTTATGGAGCAGATGGTTGTCAGATTACAACAGAGGCGGCGACTGATATTTTAACTGAAATTGAAAAGCTGGATATCTTTGACGATGTTAAATTTACGAATTATATCATTGGTAAAGAGGGTGGACTTGTTTCCTACATTTCCGATGATGTCTATACGGCGTTTGTGGAGGAAGTGAAGAAACAGTCTGTACTCTATGGAGATGAGATAGACAAAGATGTTTCTATCGTTTATTCTCCATTGAATGGTACCGGCTTGAAACCGGTTTTGCGGACGTTGAAGGAGAGCGGATTTACAAACATTACGGTTGTATCCGAGCAGGAACAGCCTGATGGCAACTTCCCGACATGCCCGTATCCTAATCCGGAAATTAAGGAAGTGATGGCACTGGGCATGGAGTATGCCGCAAGGTGCAATGCAGATTTGTTGATTGCCACCGACCCGGATTGTGACCGTGTGGGTATTGCTGTGAAGAATGACACAGGGAAGTATGTTCTGCTTTCCGGCAATGAGACAGGAATGCTCTTGTTGGATTACGTCTGCTTACAGCGCACCAAACACGGGAAAATGCCGGATGATCCGGTTCTGGTTAAGACCATTGTCACTATTGATATGGCAGAACGGATTGCGGCAAAATACGGAGTAAGAACAGTTAATATGTTGACCGGATTTAAGTTTATCGGTGAGCAGATTGGATTTTTGGAGAAACAGGGGAAAGAGAATTCTTATATTTTTGGCTTTGAGGAAAGCTATGGTTATTTGAGTGGCGGATATGTCAGGGATAAAGATGCCGTTGATGGAGCTTTTCTGATTTGTGAGATGTTTGCTTATTATAAGACGAAAGGCATTTCTCTTCTGGAGAAACTGAACGAATTATACGAGGAGTTCGGCTATTGTCTCAATACGCTTCATTCATTTACTTTTGAGGGCTCTGAGGGTTTTGAAAAAAAAATGCAGAGTATTATGGCAAAGTTCCATGAAGGAATGGATGAGATCGGTCCGAAGAAAGTGCTATTAACACTGGATTACGGCAAAGGGTTGGACGGACTGCCAAAGTCAGATGTTCTGAAGTATCTGCTAGAGGATAACTGTTCTGTGGTAGTACGTCCAAGCGGAACGGAACCAAAGCTGAAGACTTACGTATCTATTAGTGCTAAGGATAAAAACATGGCAATTGAGACAGAACAGAAGGTTGTGGAAACATTGAAGGTTTATTTTGAATGAGAAAAACCCTGTTGGGATTGTCCTGGCAGGGGCTATTTTTTTTAGTGTGTTCGGCGAGCGCACATTCTAACGGGATGAAAGTCCCAAATCCGCCCAGTACTAAGTCAAGGGTGTCACACATTTATTGTGGTAAAAATATTTTTGTGTTAGGGCGGCTTGGGTGCTGTCCTTGTGTTGTTGATTTATACTGTTGCTTTGCCGATGAAACAATAGTACCATCAGACCTTTTTAGCCGCTTATATACTGTCTTTCGGCTTATTCTAAATCTAATGGCTGTTTCGGTTACTGTATGATTTTCTAAATATTTAATTACTAGTTATTGCCTGCTCATTAACTAAAATTAGCCAAAATATTGACTTTTTATTCCACATGTGATATATTAAATGCAGAAATAATCTAAGAATAGGTCAAAAACTTTGTATTTAGGGTCATAACATTGTGTATAAATTAGAAAGAGATAATGAAATTACGTTTTTCGATTTTTAATCAGTCTTGTGGTATGCAGTTAGATGTGAAGAATAAATGGGTTGTACTTGCCGGCAGGATAAATTGGGAGCAGATGAAAATGACATATGCAAAAATGTTCAAATCAAACACAGGTCACCCTGCGAAACCGTTTCGGATGGCACTGGGAGCATTGATAATTCAAAAGCATAAAGATTTCCGACAGAAGATTGGTTAAAGAAATCGCAGAAAACCCTATTTGCAATATTTTATCGGCTTAAAATCATTCAGCAAGAAGTGTCCGTTTAGAGCGACTTCTTTGGTTGCATTTCGCAAACGTTTAGATGTGAAATTTTTGATTGCTGCAAACGAGTTATACCTTGAAACGGTCGCAGCAACACCGAAACATAAAGATGACAAACAGCCGAATTCAAAAGATATTGATGAAGATTTTAACCTCGGAACAGCTATTTTAGATGCGACTTGCTCGCCTTCAAATATTGAGTATCCGCAGGATTTTACATTGCTTAACACTGCACGTGAAAAGCTTGAAGAAATAATAGACTATTTCCATAAATTCTATCACCCTTGGAAAAAGCCTCGCACATACCGCAGAGTTGCCCAAAAAGAGTATTTGAAACTGGCAAAAACTAAGCAAAAAACTCAAAAAGCGATACGCAGTACAATAAGAAAACAGCTAGGTCATGTCGCACGTGATTTGAGATATATAGACGAATATATGGTCGCCGGATATGTTCTGCCAAAAAAATACATAGACAATTACCTAACCATTATTGAGTTATATCGTCAGCAAAAATATATGTTCGATAATAAAACACATAAAGTTGAAAACCGTATAGTAAGCATAAACCAACCTTATATACGTCCAATCGTCTGTGGGAAAGTGAAAATGCCGGTAGAATTTGGTGCAAAATATGATGTCAGCATTGACGAAAAAAGGTCACGCCCGTCTTGAAAAAATCTCGTTTGATCCATACAACGAAAGCGCTGTTTTTCAAAATGCCATTGAACGTTACAAGGAACGTACCGGCCATTATCCGGAACGTGTTTTTGTTGACCAGATATACAGAACAAGAGCAAATAGGGATTATTGCAAGTTTCACGGAATTCGTATGTCAGGACCGAAGCTCGGCAGACCTGCTAATGATTCTAAAGCGAGCAAAATCGAACGAAAAGACAATGCCGACCGAATAGAAGTTGAAAGGTTTTTCAGTCTCGAAAAACGCTGCAATGGGGCAGGTCTGATTGTGACCAAATTAGACAACACTACTTTTGTGTCAATAGGACTGTCGTTTTTTGTCACAAATCTGTTTTCAATTCCCATACCTAATTTTTTATTTTCTTTTTTTCGGAAAATCCCACATTTTCGAAAATATGTTTCCTTATTCAATTTGCAGACTAATTTAATTTCGCTGCAGCAACACACCTCCTATGAATCTGAAAGCAACCCTTTAATGAGCAGACACTAGTTAACAAAAGCGCTTAAATTGTGATAACATAGTATTGTAAGGTTCTCCTTTTTTGTTTTTGGTATATTCATTTATAACATATTTTGGAGAACCGTGCTATTTTTTATTTGTGTTACCTCTCTATTGTACTTCAACATTTCAGATATATCTTTATTTCGCAAAAGGATTGTATTATGCTCCAAAATATACTACAATATAACCGATAATTGAAATTGATTCAGCGCTTGAGTTGCTGTAAAAGCTATTGGGCGAGTGCGTCAGCAGACTGCAATCGGCTTTTACAGTATGGCGGAATGCATGGGAGTTTACTATATAAAAGGAGTTGTGACTTACTATGACATTGAAAGATTTGGAAATAGGAAAGAGTGCAACCATTCAAAAGGTCGGCGGCGAAGGTGCTTTAAGGCAGCATTTTCTTGATATGGGAATTATACCGGGCGGAAGGGTGACAATGGTAAAATATGCGCCTATGGGCGATCCTATTGAGGTTAGAATACATAGCTATGAGCTTACGCTGCGTTTGGCCGATGCTGCGAAGATAGATATAACCGATGTTAGTGATGTACAGGCTGTAACTCCGTCGGAGCGAAAAAAGGCTATACCCCATCCCGGTTTAGGGGAGGGAGGAAAGTATCACAGTAAAGCCGATGAGAACCCTTTGCCTGAGAATGAAATTTTGACATTTGCTCTTGTCGGAAACCAAAACAGCGGAAAAACAACATTGTTTAATCAGCTGACAGGTTCAAATCAGCACGTCGGAAATTTTCCCGGCGTAACTGTAGACAGAAAAGACGGTCAGATAAGAGGGCATAAAAACACACGTATTACCGACTTGCCGGGAATTTATTCCATGTCGTCTTATACAAGTGAAGAGCTTGTTACAAGAAGGTTTGTGCTTGAAGAAAAGCCTAAGGGTATTATAAATATTGTTGACGCAACAAATATTGAAAGAAATCTCTATCTTATTATGCAGCTTATAGAATTGAACGTGCCTATGGTTCTTGCGCTTAATATGATGGACGAAGTCAGAGAAAGCAGCGGTTCTGTTATGGTAAATCAGCTTGAGGCGATGTTGGGTATACCTGTTGTGCCGATTTATGCATCAAAAAATGAAGGTGTCGACGAGCTTGTATCCCATGCAATCCACGTAGCAAAGTATCAGGAACACCCCGGCAGGGAAGATTTTTGCAGTTCGAAGGGAAGAACGGCGGTTGTTCACAGATGTCTGCACGCTATTATGCACTTAATTGAAGATAAAGCTCAGGAAAGCGGAATTCCCGTTCGTTTTGCGGCTACAAAACTTGCGGAAGGGGACGAGCTTATTACAGAACATTTGGGGCTTACAAACGATGAGAGAAAAGTTTTGGAGACTGTCATTAAACAGCTTGAAACCGAAAGCGGTCTTGACAGGGCTGCCGCTGTTGCGGATATGCGGTTTATGTTTATAGAAAATGTATGTTCACAAACGGTAATAAAGCCGAAAGAAAGCAAGGTACACTTGAGAAGTGAAAGAATCGACAGAGTCCTTACAAATAAATTTTTAGCTATTCCTTGTTTTGTGGGTATTATGGCAGCTGTATTTCTGCTTACTTTCAATGTGTTCGGTGAATGGCTTTCAGCAGTCCTTGAATTGGGAATAGGAAAACTCACCGAGACAGCTGATTCGGCTTTGACTGCGGCAAATGTAAATGATGCCTTGCACGGCTTAATTATTGACGGTGTTTTTACCAGTGTGGGCAGCGTTTTAAGCTTTATACCGTATATTGTTATTTTGTTCTTCTTCCTTTCGCTTTTGGAAGACAGCGGCTATATGGCAAGGGTAGCATTTATAATGGACAAGTTTCTGAGAAAAATAGGTCTTTCCGGCAGAAGTATTGTTCCTATGCTTATCGGTTTCGGCTGTACGGTTCCAAGTGTTATGGCCTGCCGAACACTGCCTTCTGAAAGAGACCGTAAAATGACAATTCTGTTGACACCGTTTATGAGCTGTTCTGCCAAACTTCCTATTTACGGCTTTTTTGCAGCGGCTTTTTTCCCGAAATATGCCGGAATAGTTATGATTGGGCTTTATTTGGGAGGAATCGTTGTGGGAATAATTACGGCGCTGCTTCTGAAAGGAACAATGTTTAAGGGTCAGGCTGTTCCCTTTGTTATGGAACTTCCGAACTATCGTATGCCCGGGGCAAAAAATGTCGACCGTCTTCTTTGGGATAAAGCGAAAGACTTCCTTCAGAGAGCGTTTACCGTTATTTTTATTGCTACAATTGTAGTGTGGTTCCTTCAGACTTTTGATTTGCAGTTTAATATGGTGGACAATTCGCAAAACAGTATTCTCGCCGTAATCGCCAGTATTATTGCACCTGTTTTTGCTCCGTTGGGCTTTGGTGACTGGAGAATTTCAACAGCCCTTATTACAGGGTTTATGGCAAAGGAAAGCGTTGTTTCAACCCTTACTGTTTTGTTCGGGACAACTTCCTCTTTGCAGCAGGTTCTTACGCCTTTGGGCACTGTATGTCTTTTGACATTTTGTCTGCTTTACACACCTTGTGTTGCTGCTATTGCCTCGGTAAAACGTGAACTCGGCGGAAAGTGGGCTTTCGGAATGGTTTTCGGACAATGTGCAATTGCTTGGATTGCCGCTGCCGTAATCCGTTTGATAGGCTTGCTGTTAGGAATAATATAAT
>JAJQBF010000247.1 GCA_021203425.1 Clostridiales bacterium
CCCTTAAGGGATTTTTATTTGTAATATTTATTGTTTTGACTTCCGCAGCAATTCTTAAGCTGATTGACAGCCGTATTCTTCCGGCGGCAGACGAAACGGTGGCAAACTATTCCGCCGCCCTGATTAACAAAAAAATAGACGAAACAGCCGAAGACATAATGTCCGAAAAAAATTTAAAATACACCGACTTTTACACAATAACCCAAAAGGACGGCGAAATTTCCGCCGTAGAAATAAATTCCGTTCTGGTAAATGAAATCTGCAGCGAAACAGCCCGTAAACTTTCCGAAACCCTCAATAATACGGAAGTCAGGAAAATTCCTCTGTCTTTGGGGATTATAACGGGTTTGGGAATACTTTCAAATTGCGGACCTAAAATAAATATCCGTCTTATGCCTGTGGGAACAGCCCGGGCAGACTGGGAAACCGTCTTGACAGACAGCGGCATAAACAGAGTAAATTATAAAGTATATTTAAATATAAAAGCCTCTGTAAAAATAATAAGCCCTCTAAGCAGCAGACCCTTGGAAATGACCAGAAAATATATGCTTGCGGATATAACCTTCACGGGAAAAGTTCCGGATACATACTTACAGACAAAGTAACGCAGACAGCGAAAAAAGCATAGTATAATCTGAGGTGATATTTATGCAGATTTACAAAGTAAAAAAAGGCGACACTCTTACGAAAATAGCCAAGGCATACCGCACAACCCCCTACAGTTTAACCCTTTACAATCAGCTTTCTAACCCTGATAATCTTTCCGTAGGAGAGCATCTTTTAATTTTAAACCCGAAAGAGATATACTATGTAAAGCAGGGCGAAACCTTGGCACAGATTGCCGAAAATCACGGCATAAGTCTCTGGAAACTTTTACAGAACAACCCCCAAATTGTAAACTATGACTTAATCTACCCCGGACAAAGACTTGTGATCTCCTTTGAAGACAGCCCCGAAAGAACAATTTCCGTAATCGGCTATGCCTACCCGAATATCGACAGAGATATTTTGAGGCAGACTCTGCCTTATTTAACCTATCTTACGATTTTTTCCTACGGCTTTACAAACGAAGGGGAGCTTTTAAAAATTGATGATGAAGAGCTTATAGCCGAAGCAAAGCGTTACGGCGCCGGAGCAATTATGCTTGTATCCGCCCTTACGGAAAACGGCGCTTTTTCAAACGAGCTGGCATCAAGGCTCATAAACAGCCCTGAAATGCAGAACAGTTTCATCAAAAATGTAATCGAAAATATGAAAGAAAAAGGCTATATAGGTCTTGATATGGATTTTGAATTTATTTATCCCCAGGACGCCGCCGCCTATGCAAAACTCATAAGCAGACTGAAAAACCGCTTAAACGAAGAAGGCTTTTTTCCTTTTCGTTGCCCTTGCGCCTAAAACCTCAAGAAACCAAACCGGTCTGCTTTATGAAGGTCACAATTATTATGAACTGGGGAATTCTTCTAATGTAGAGCTTATTTTGACGTACGAATGGGGTTATACCTTCGGCCCGCCGATGAGCGTAGCGCCTATAAATAAAGTAAGAGAAGTTGTGGAATATGCCGTTTCGGAAATCAGCCCTTCAAAAATTTATATGGGTATGCCCAATTACGGCTATGACTGGCCGCTGCCCTATGTAAAAGGAGAAACCAGAGCAGAGTCGATTTCTAATGTTGAGGCAGTTGAGCGTGCCTTTGAAAACAATGCGGAAATTATGTTTGACAGCCTTGCCCAAAGCCCCTTTTATAAATACAGAAAAGAAGGCAGCGAACATGAAGTTTGGTTTGAAGACGCAAAAAGCATTGACGCAAAGGTAAGTCTTGCTATGAAATATAATTTAGCGGGACTGAGCTATTGGAATATAATGAGACCTTTTCTTCAGAATTGGATGCTGCTTTCAAATCTTGTAAATATAAATAAAATATACTGAAATAAAGCCCCTGACCGGGGCTTTCACAAGCTTATTATATTCCCAGCTCCTTACAATAGCCCTTAAGTATATCGGCGCTGTTTTTAAGAGCGGCTACTTCCGTTTTCGAAAAGGGCATCTCCAAAATTCGGCTCGCCCCCGATGAATTTACTATAGTCGGCACACTTAAGCAAATATCCTTTATGCCGTATTCCCCTTCAAACACACAGGAAAGGGGCAAAATAGTGTTTTCATTTCCTATTATTGCCTCACAGATTCTCCTTACGGCTAAAGCTATGGCATAATATGTTGCGCCTTTTTTGCTGATTATTTCATAAGCGGCATTTTTCGTTTCGTGATAAAAATCTTCCTTACAGCAGTTTACATCGTCACAGCTGCCCCATTTGCAATATTCTTCAATGGGCAGTCCGGCAATTCTTGTAAGGCTCCACGTAGCCACCTCCGAGTCTCCGTGTTCCCCTATAATATAAGTATGGACATTTCTTGCGTCAATGTTTGCGTGATCTCCTATAATATATTTAAGCCTTGCCGTATCCAAAACAGTCCCCGAGCCGAAAACCTTTCTCTTTGAAAATCCCGACAGTTTATAGGTAACATATGTCAGTATATCTACGGGGTTTGAAACAACCATTATAATTGTGTCGTCACTGCAATATTTATTGATTTCTCCCACAATACTTTTGAAAATAACAAAATTTCTCTTTAAAAGGTCAATTCTGGTTTCCCCTTCCTTTTGGTTTGCTCCGGCGGTTATAGTTATCATATCCGCCCCTTTTATAAGGCTGTAATCCCCTGCCGTAACCTTTACGGGGCTGACAAAAGGCATACCATGGTTTAAATCCATAGCGTCTCCCTCCGCCTTTTCTCGGTTTATGTCGACAAGAACGATTTCCGAAACCAGTCCGCTTAAAAAAAGTGTATAAGCAGTTGTCGACCCTACATATCCGGCGCCTATAACGGCGGCTTTTCCCTTAATCATAGCAAATAC
>JAJQBF010000219.1 GCA_021203425.1 Clostridiales bacterium
TATAACAGGTTTTAGGTTTGGAAATGCCCCGACTTCAAAAATCGGGGCATTTTCTGTTGTCACAAAAAAGCCCGAAACAGAACAGTGTCAGGTTCGGGCTTGATTCCGCAGACAGGGGTTTACGTTGCCCTGCCGGAAAACTGGGTCATATAAAGTTCATAATATTTGCCCTTTTGGGCTAAAAGTTCGTTGTGGTTTCCTTTTTCGACTATTTTGCCTTTGTCCAAAACTATAATTATGTCAGCGTCCTGAATGGTTGACAGTCTGTGGGCGATTATAAGGCTTGTTCTGTCTTCCATAAGCCTTACCATAGCGTCCTGAATGTTTTTCTCCGTTCTGGTGTCTATGCTTGATGTAGCCTCGTCCAGAATCAAAATTTTAGGCTCGGCAAGAAAAGCCCGGCAGATTGTCAAAAGCTGTCTCTGCCCCTGCGATATGTTTTGACCTGAGCCTGTCAGAAAGGTGTCATAGCCCTTCTTCATACTGTGAATCATGTCATAACAGTTGCTCATTTTCGCTGCCTTTTCCATAGCGGTATCCGTTGCAAGAAGATTTGAATATTTAAGGTTGTTTCTCACAGTGTCTGAAAACAAGACAGCGTCCTGTAAAACAACAGACGTATTTTTTCTCAGCTCATTACAGTCAATATCCTTTATGTTTACGCCGTCAATTAAAATTTCACCTTTGTCAATGTCGTAAAATCTCATTAAAAGATTTACAACCGTTGTTTTACCGCTGCCTGTGGCTCCTACAAGGGCGGCTTTTTGACCTGCCTCTACCTTAAGGCTGAAATCAGAAAGAACCTTCTGCCCCTTAACATAGGAAAAATCGACGTTTTTAAACTCGATAACACCCTTTGCCCCGTCCATATTTTTGCTGCCGCTTTTGTCTTCATAGTCGTTGTCCATAATTTCAAAAACACGCTCTGCTCCGGCAGCGGCGCTTAAAATTTGACCGTAAACCTGAGCCAGCTCGTCAATAGGTCTGCCGAACTGTTTTGCGTAGACTATAAAGGCGGAAATTATGCCTATTGAGATTATGCCGTTTATGGCGAAATATCCTCCGAAGGCGGCTATTATAACAAAGCCTATGTTGTTTATGACGTTCATACAAGGTCCCATAGAACCGGCTAAAATTTCGGAGATAATCCCCACTTTAGTCAGCCGGTCGGAGGTTTCGTCAAACTCTTTTGTTACTTCGTTCTGTCTGTTGTATGCCGTAACGGTTTTAAAGCCCATTACCATTTCTTCAACTTCTGCATTAAGCTCCCCCAAAAGCTCCTGTCTTTTAAGGTAAAACTTTCTCATAGCTTTGGAAAGAAATTTTGTAACAACAAGTGTCAGTATAACCGTTGTACAGGAAAGCAGCGCTAACCTGGGGCACAGCATAACCATCATAAAAACAGTGCCTATAATCATAAGAATACCGGAAAACATAGAGCTTAAAGACTGTGAAACAGTGTTTGAAATATTTTCAACATCGTTTGTCATTCGGCTCATAATGTCTCCGTGGGGGTGGTTGTCTATGTATTTTACGGGCAGATTTATAATCTTTTCAAACAAGTCCTCACGAAGTCTTTTGACAATTCTCTGGCTCAGTCTTGCGCTTAAAAGGCTTTGAAAGAGTGTTGCAAGACAGCTTACTCCGTAAACAATAAGCATTGTGATTAGTATTTTAGGTAAGCCTCCGAAGTTTTTTGCCGTTATTTCATCGATTGCATTGCTTTGAAGAGCCGGCGCCCAAACGGAACAGACCACAACCGTCAAAACAGCCAGCATAAGCCAGCCCACCGTTGCAAGCTCCGCTTTAAAATAGCCGCATAGCCTCCTTATTGTTTTTTTGCCTTCTTTGGGCTTTTCAACCTCTCCCTGCTGACGTTTTCCTCTCATTCCCGGAAGTCTGTAATTTCTCATAGATACTTCTGCCATTCTCTCACCCCGCTTTCAGCTGTGAATTATAAATATCTTTGTAAATGCTGCTTGTTTCCAAAAGCTCCCTGTGACTTCCGCAGGCGGCAATTTGTCCCTTGTCCAGTATGACAATTCTGTCGGCGTCTTTAACAGAGGCTATTCTCTGGGCAATTATTATTTTGGTAACACTGCCGCAGGTTTCTTCAAGAGCCTTATAGAGGTCGGCCTCTGTCTGTAGGTCAAGGGCGCTTGTTGTGTCGTCAAAAACAAGAATTTCGCCCTTTTTAAGCACACAGCGGCTTATTGCCAAACGCTGTTTTTGTCCTCCGGAAAGGCTCATACCTTTTTCGGCTATGGGTGTGTCAAAACCCTGTTTCATTCTGTCTATAAATTCCTTTGCCTGTGCCGTTTCTGCTGCTTTTACAACCTCAGCCTCGGAGGCACTGCTCTTGCCCCAAAGTATATTTTCTTTTACGGAAACATTGAAAATTTCACTTTTTTGAAGAGCAATTGAAACCTTGTCTCTTAAGTCCTTAAGCTTATAGTCTCTTACATCTATATCGTCTATTAAAACCGAACCGGCGGTTGTGTCGTAAAATCTGGGTATAAGCTTTGCAAGGCTTGACTTTCCGCAGCCTGTGGCGCCCAAAATTCCTATTGTTTTCCCCGGGTTTATAAAGAGGTTTATGTTTTTCAACACGTCCGTTCCGTTATAGCCGAAGGAAACATTCTTAAATTCAAGCTTGCCCCTGACTTTTGTTTCTCCTTCAAAGCTGCCGTCTTTTATTTCGGGAGTGCAGTCCAAAATTTCTTTAAGACGCTTTCCCGAGGCAATACCTCTTGAGGCTGTCTGGAATATCATTGTGGTTCTCATAACGGCATTTAGAATTTGCGATATATATGTAACCGCCGCCATAACAGCTCCGGGGGTAATATTTCCGTTTTGCGCCCTGAAACCGCCTACATAAATTACGGCGACTATTGAGGCATTAAGCACAATATTCATAAGAGGTGTCATACAGGCGAAAAGCTCCAAAACGTGAAGCTGTGTATCCACAAGCTCGCCATTGGCTTTTCCGAAACGGTTTTTTTCATAATCCTCTTTAACATAGGCTTTAACAACTCTTACACCTGTAATATTCTCTTGTATAACATTGTTTACATTATCAAGCTTATTTTGAAGAATCGTAAACATTGGGTTTGCTTTCATCATAAAAAATATAACCATAAACAATATAAAAGGCAGACCGCAGAGAACAACAGCCCCAAAGCTTAAATCAAGAGAAATAAGGCAGAATATACCGCCTACAATTAAAAGCCCCGTTCTGACAAAACCTCTTACCATTTGGGTAACAAAATTTTGCAGCTGTGTAACGTCATTTGTAATTCTTGTAACTATAGAACCTGTGGAAAATTTGTCGGTTTGGCTGAATGAAAATTCCATAGTTCTTTTAAAACAGTCTTTTCGAAGATCGTTGCTGAAGTTCTGCGAACAGAGATTGGCGAAAACTCCCGAAACAACACCGCAGAAACCTCCGAATATAACAAGAATTATCATCTTAAGCCCTGTTATTATAACAAGCTCAAGACTGCCGACACCCCCTGAGGACACCCCTAAAACACCTTCGTCTACTATTGTCTTCATTAAAGTCGGCTGAACCAAGTCCATAGCTACTTCTCCGAACATAAATAGAGGTGAAAGAAAAGCAAATATAAGATATTTTTTTAAATATTTAAACATCGGTTTTTCCTCCTTTTCGGTTTCTGTGATTAAAAAGAGAAGGGTCGAAACTTTCCTTCCAGCTTGTTAAAAGCCTTTCAAGCATATTGTAAAGTATTTCTTTTTCTTCCTCTGTCAGGGCTGAAAAAAGAATGTCTTCCTGCCTGTTAAGCTCCTCTTCAAGTCCGTTCAGATATTCCCTTCCGTCTTCAGTGGCTGTCAAAATAATTCTTCGCCTATCTATCTTTGTGATCTCTTTCTCTTTTAATATAGCCCTTTGACGCAAGCTTTGAAACAAGCTCGCTTAAAGAGCCTGATTTTATGTCTAAAATATCCTTTATTTCCTTTTGGCTCATATTTCCGTTTTCAACAAGTAGGCTTACAATTTTTTTCTGCCCTCTTTTTCCTCCCCGTCTGTGATAAAGAAAATGACCGCAGCGTTCAAAAAGACCAAGCAGTTCTTTATTGTTCATAAACACCTCTTCCTTTCAAATGATTAGGTACCTTGATATTTTATCACCAACCGGCAGACCTGTCAAGACAGCCCGATATTTTTTTTATTGCAATTTCCGTATTTGTTGTGTATAATTGTTATGAAGAAAACGCTGATTAATCAGCGTCTCCTTATGATTGGCGGTGAACATATGGAAAAGGTTCTGACGACAGAGGGCGTTGTTGAAAGCATAATATTTTCAAATTCGGAAAACGGCTACTGTGTTTTTTCTCTTTCCGACGACGAGGGAGAGGGAAAGGACGCAGAGCTTGTTTGTGTGGGTTATCTGCCGAATTTAAACGAGGGCGAAAGCGTTAAGGTAACAGGCAGCATAGTAAACCACCCAACCTACGGCAGACAGCTTAACGTGGTGGCTTATGAAAAGACCCTGCCAAAGACTGAAAGAGGAATGGAAAAATATTTAGGCTCGGGGCTTATAAAGGGCATAGGGGCAGAGCTTTCAAAGAGAATTGTCAAAATGTTCGGAGACAAGACCTTTGATGTCATTGAAGAAAACCCTATGCGTCTGGAGGAGGTTAAAGGCATAAGCAAAGAAAAGGCTATGGACATAGGGGCTGTTTTTCACGAACAGGCGGAGCTGAGATGGGTTATTGTCTATCTTGACCGCTACGGCATAAGCCCTGTTTACGCTATGAAAATTTTCAGACGCTACGGCGAAAAGACAATTGACATTGTGGAGAAAAACCCCTACCGCTTAGCTGATGAAATTCAGGGCATTGGCTTTAAAATTGCCGACGGAATAGCCTTTAAAATGGGTGTTGAGGCGGATTCTCCCTTCAGAATTAAGGCCGGCATAAAATATGTTTTAAATTTAGCCTCCCAAAGCGGTCATACCTACCTGCCCATTGAAAGCCTTGTTAAAAACACCGTAACTGTTTTGGGTGTTGAGGATAAGCTTATCTCCGACATAACCTATGAAATGGGCGGAGAGCAGAAGCTGTTCTGTGAAAAACGTGAGGACGAGGTAAGAGTTTATTTAAATATATATTATTATGCGGAAAGCTATACGGCACGAAAGCTGTTGGAGCTTGATAGAACAGCGCAAAAAACAGTGTTCGATTTTAAAGAGGATATGCGCTATTTGGAAAGGGACAGCGGTCTTTCTCTTGCCTATGAGCAGAAAACCGCTGTTAAAGAGGCTATGGAAAACGGTGTCTGCGTTATAACCGGCGGTCCCGGAACGGGAAAGACAACCACCATAAATGCCATAATAAAGCTGCTGCAGGCTGAAAACAACGAGATTGTTTTGGCTGCCCCCACAGGCCGGGCGGCTAAAAGAATGACGGAAGCAACAGGTCTTGAAGCAAAAACAATTCACAGGCTTTTAGGCACCAGCTTTATAGCCGAAAACAGCCGCCACCAAACCTTTGAAAAGGACGAGGACAACCCAATCGAGGCGGACGTTATAATAGTTGACGAAAGCTCTATGATAGACCTTATGCTTATGTACAGCCTTTTAAAGGCGGTTCCCCATGGAACGAAGCTCATAATAGTAGGGGATTCATATCAGCTGCCCTCTGTAGGCGCCGGAAGTGTTTTAAAAGATATTATTTCCTCCGGCTGTATAAAGGTTGTAAGGCTGACAGAGGTTTTCAGACAGGCGGCGGAATCGGATATTGTTATGAATGCCCACAAAATAAACAAGGGGGAATATCCCGACCTTAACAAAAGAGGCAGTGACTTTTTCTTTATAAAACGGCTTGACATAAACGATGTCATAAAGGAAATAGTTGGACTTATAAAAACAAGACTGCCCAAATATTTAGACTGCGACCCTATAAAGGATATACAGGTTTTAACTTCTATGAGGAAAAATCCTCTGGGAGTGGCTAATTTAAATATGGTTCTGCAGGAGGTCCTCAACCCCAAAAGCAGCTTTAAAGCCGAAAAGGAATATCGAAACACTGTATTTCGTGAGGGCGACAAGGTTATGCAGATTAAAAACAACTACAACATAATCTGGAATGTTATTGAAATGGGGCAGTTTGTAGATGAGGGAACGGGAGTTTTCAACGGCGATGAAGGTGTTGTTTTAAAGGTAAACAGCGGCGAGGAATATATAGAGGTTGTTTTTGACGAAAACAAACACGTTAAATATGACTTTTCACAGCTTGACGAGCTGGAGCTGAGCTATGCCGTAACGATCCACAAATCACAGGGCAGCGAATATAAGGTAATTATAATTCCCGCCTTTAATGCTCCGGCAAATCTTCTTTCCAGAAATTTGCTTTACACCGCCGTAACAAGGGCAAGGGAGCTTTGCGTTATTGTAGGCAACCCCAACATAATAAAGAAAATGATTGACAACAACAAGGAGATAAACAGATATTCGGCTTTGGACGACAGACTGGGGGAAATGAGTGAGATTTTATGATTAAAGTAATAGAAACTGTTTTGGATATTATTTACCCCAAAAGATGCCTGTGGTGCGGCGAAATTCTCGATTTCGGAAGGTCTGAAGACTTCTGCTTAAGCTGCCGAAACAAGTTTGAGGGCTTAAATCTTCTTGAATATAAAGACGAAAACGGCTTTTCTCTTTTTAACTATGACGGAGAAATAAGAACCAAAATTTTAAGCCTTAAATATAACGGAGAACGTGATATAGGCAAGGCCTTCGGCTGTTTAATGTATAAGGCCTTCATTAAAAACGGTTTTGATATGGATTTTGACGAAATTCTTCCCGTTGCCATAAGCCGAAAAAGACTTAAGGAAAGAGGCTATAACCAAACGGAAATTATAGCAGATGAGCTTTCGCGCTTAAGCGGAATACCTGTAGGAAAGGGGCTTGTAAGAATCAAAGAACCCAAGCCCCAAAACAAGCTGAATAATGAAGAGAGAAAAACAAATGTTAAAAATGCCTTCAAAACAGACCGCTCCTTTGAAGACAAAAAAATTCTTCTTATTGACGATATTTATACAACAGGCAGTACAGCCGCCGCCTGCGCCGAGGCTCTCTATACCGCCAGAGCAAGGTCGGTTAAGTTCTGTACTGCCGCAAAAACATATTTGAGAAATCAATAATTATTTTTTAATGTCTGAAATGACGCATTCCGGTAAATACCATAGCTATGCCGTATTTGTCGCAGGCCTCGATAGATTCTTTATCACGAATTGAGCCGCCGGGCTGAATTATGGCTGTTATGCCGGCTTTTGCGGCTGCCTCAACACAGTCTGAGAAGGGGAAGAAAGCGTCTGAGGCCAAAACAGCGCCCTTTACAGCCTCGGGAGAGATATTCTTACAGCCGTGGTCTATAGCCTGTTCAGCTGCCCAAATTCTGTTTACCTGGCCGGGACCCATACCCACTGAGCTTTTGTCTTTGCCTATGGCTATTCCGTTTGATTTAACATATTTAACAATCTTCCATGTGAAAAGAAGATCTTCCATTTCCTTATCGGTGGGCTTGCGCTGTGTAACAACGGTAAGCTCTTCGCCTAAAAGCTTTGAGTCTATATCCTGAATGAGAAGTCCTCCGGAAACCTTTTTAACGTCATAAGCCGATTCGGGCTGTTTTTTGTCAAAATCTTTAAGTTCAAGAAGTCTGATATTCTTCTTTCTTGAGAGAATTTCAAAGGCTTTTTCGGAGAATGCGGGAGCAAGAACTATTTCAAGGAAAATCTTGCTTATTTCTTCGGCTGTTTTTTCGTCTATTTCTCTGTTGGCAACAACTATTCCGCCGAAAATAGAAACGGGGTCTGTTGCGTAAGCCTTTGTATAAGCCTCGTAAATATCCTTTCCGCAGGCTACACCGCAGGGATTGGAGTGCTTGCAGGCTACAACGGTAGGCTCGTCATATTCCTTTAAAAGCTCTAAAGCGCCGTGAGTGTCGTTTATGTTGTTAAATGAAAGCTCTTTGCCGTGAAGCTGGTTTATGCCTGTTAAAAGCCCTCTGTTGTCGCCTACTTCCTTATAGAAAGCCGCTGACTGATGGGGGTTTTCGCCGTAGCGCATATCCTGAACCTTTTCAAATGTAAGAGAAATTGTATCGGGATATTTGGGAAGACCTGCCTTATCCTTTAAGTAATTTGCTATAAGAGTGTCATAGTGGGCTGTGTGGTTAAATACCTTTGCGGCTAAATAAAACTTTGTTTCAGCCGAAACTCCGCCGTTTTGCTTATATTCTTCTATGATTTTGTCATAGTCGGAAGGGTCCGTAACAACGGCTACATCCTTATAATTTTTTGTCGCCGCTCTTATCATAGAGGGACCGCCTATATCGATATTTTCAATTGCCTCGGGGAGGGTTGTTCCCTCTTTGAGAATTGTCTGCTTAAAGGGATAAAGATTTACGGCTACAACATCAATAAGAGTAACACCCAAGTCTTCAACCTGTTTCATATGGTCGTGGTTGTCACGCATAGCTAAAATTCCGGCGTGAATTTTTGGGTGAAGAGTTTTTACTCTGCCGTCGAGACATTCGGGAAAACCGGTTACGCTTTCTATATCTGTTACTTCAACTCCGTTTTCCTTTAATGTTTTATAAGTTCCTCCTGTGGAAACAATTTCAAGACCTAAGTCACTTAAGGTCTTTGCAAATTCCACAATGCCTGTTTTGTCTGATACACTTAACAATGCTCGTTTTTTCATATTTTTGCTCCTTTATATAGTATAGTTATAATTTGTTTCGCCGGTTTCTTCCTTATCCATTCTTGTTAAAACAGTTTTCAGAAGAATAGGCGTTATTATCGTTGTTACAATAACCACAAAAATTATTGCTGGGAAGAGTGTCAGCTCTATAAGCCCCATTTCGGCTCCCTTTTGAGCCACAATCAGGGCTATTTCACCTCGGGAAATCATACCTACCCCGATGGCAACAGCCTCGCTGTTTTTATATTTCATAATTTTTGCCCCGAGACTGCAGCCTATAAATTTTGATATTACAGCGGCAATAAGCAATAAAAAAGCGAAAATAAACATAGAAGGGGTTAAAAGCCGCAGGTTTGTGTCTATACCCAGGCTTGCAAAAAATATAGGGGCAAAAAACATATTTGTGGTTATATTTGTTCTGTGTGAAACATAGTCCTTTATACGCAGATTACAGAGGAGAACACCGGCAAAGTAAGCTCCGGTTATGTCGGTAAGCCCGAAATAAATTTCCGATATGTAGGCAAGAATAAGACAAAAGCAAAGGCTTGTTACGGAGGCTGTACGGGTGTTGTCGTAGCTTTCAAGAATTTTGCTTTCTTTTTTTATTATTCTGGCAAGTATAATGAGGAAGATAAAATATGCGGTTATCTTCATAAAGAAATAATCGAAGTCGGTTCCGTGACGGTTTATGTTTGTAAGTACGGAAAGATTCACTATGCCCAAAATATCGTCTATTACGGTGGCGCCTAAAATGGTTGTGCCTATTTTTCCTTTCAGCTTGCCCATTTCTCTGAGAGTTTCAACGGTTATTGAAACAGAAGTATCCGTTAAAACAACCCCTGTAAACACACCCTTTAAAATCGAAGTTGTGTCGGTTATTCCAAACCAAAGATAATAAAGCGCCGAGCCGAATATAAGGGGAACAATAACCCCGATTGATGCAATAACCAAAGAGGCAGGCCCGTCTTTTTTAAGCTCCGTAAGGTCAGTTTCAAGACCGGCAATAAACATAAGGAGAATACAGCCGATTTCCGAAAACTGGGTAATATAATCTGACTCGGGAATAAGCCCCAAAACCGAAGGTCCCAAAACAAGCCCGGCTGCAAGAGAACCCACAACCTGAGGCATATCGGCATTTTTAGATAAAAGCCCCATTGCTTTTGTAAACAATAATATTACGGCAATTACCAAGAGAAAAGTATAATCCATAAACATTACCTCTTTTACGGAACAAAATCTTACAGACCCTCTGCGAGTGATTTGGCTGAACTTTAACAAATTATTTGGTCGGTTTTCTTGACACATCTTCTTTTTCTGAGTATTATTATATTGCGGAAGAGATTTCCTACTTATTCATAGTAACACATTTATGTTGAATTTACAAGGGTTTGAAAGGAAAATAATATGAAAAATATACTTTTTATGACAGACCTTGACGATACGCTTTTAAATGATAAAAAAGAAATAACAAAAAATCGGCGGATATTTTAAACAGTCTCACCGAAAAAGGGCGTAAGCTCAGTATTTCCACAGCAAGAACACCGGCTACCTTGGAAGGGATTTTATCCGAACTTAAGTTAAACTATCCTCTTTGCTGTATGAACGGAGCGGCGATTTACGATATGATAAAGGAAAAATATACAAGGTTTTACCCCCTTAAGAGTGAGTTTGTTTACAGGCTTATTGAAATTTGCCGACAAGTGGGAATTTCGCCCTTTATTCATATTATAAAGGATAATAGGCTTTACGTCTGCTATGAAAACACAGAATCTAAGGCTGCTGAAGATTTTCACAGAGAAAGAGAAGGGCTTAGGCTTAAAACATACATTCACGCTCCATACAGTCCGAATTTCGGAGAGGCTGTTTACTTTACGCTTTTAGCGGAAGAGAGGAAAATAAGAGAAATTCTTGCCGAAATTGAAAGGGAAGGGCTTTCAAAGGCTCAGGGGCTTAATTTTTACGGAGATATTTACAATAAGGGCTTTTATTACCTTGAAATTTGTGATAAAATGGCATCTAAGAAAACAGGGCTGCATTTTTTAAAGGAGTATTCCGGCGCCGAAGAGGTCTATGCCTTCGGAGACAATTTAAACGATCTTCCTATGCTTGAAGAGGCGGATATGTGCTTTGCCGTTGAAAATGCGGTAGATGAGGTTAAGAAATTTTGTCACAGGGTAATAGGCAGAAATACGGAAGACAGCGTAGCCCTTACAATAAAAAATATAACGGAGGATGAATTTTAATTATGAAAGAGTTGTTGGAGCTTTACACAGCCTTTTTCAGAATAGGGCTGTTTACCTTCGGCGGAGGTATGGCTATGCTGCCTATGCTGACAAAGGAAGTCGTTGAAGACAAAACATGGGCAACAAACGAGGAAATTTTAGACTGCTTCGCCATAGGTCAGTGTACACCGGGTATAATCGCCATAAACACAGCCACATTTATAGGTACAAAGCGAAAAGGCGCTATAGGAGGAGTTGTAGCCACTTTGGGTATGGTATCGCCTTCAATTATAGTTATACTTATCATAGCCTCTATACTTTCCCAAATTATGGGGTACCCTATAGTAGGGCATATTTTCGCCGGAATAAGGGTAGCTGTTGCCGCCCTTGTTACCGAATCCCTTGTGGGAATTTTAAAAAGCGGAATTAAGGATTGGTTCGGAGTTATTTTCTACCTTGTAATTCTTGCTTTTTGTATTTGCGTAACAAATTCCCCTATTTTGGTTGTTATTGCTGGAATCGTTGTGGGAATCTGCAGAATAAAGCTTATTGACAAAAAGGAGGAAAAGAAATAATGTATTCATTTTTGATTAATCTTCTGCTCCTTATGTTTGAATTTTTTAAGATAGGGCTTTTCTCCGTAGGGGGCGGCCTTGCTACACTGCCCTTCCTCTATAATCTTGCGGCGAAGGATTACGGCTGGTTTGACACCTCAACCCTTGCGGATATGATAGCTGTTTCGGAGTCTAGCCCCGGACCTATGGGGGTAAATATGGCAACATATGCCGGTTATCATGCCGCCGGAATTATAGGAGGAATCTGCGCTACAATTGCCCTTGCTGTTCCCGGTATTATAATTATTATTATAATATACAAATTTTTGGAGAAATTCAGAAACAACAAATATGTGGAAGGCGTTTTTTATGCCCTTCACCCGGCTGTGGGCGCCCTTATAACCCTTGCCTGTTTTCAAGTGTACAAATCTTCTTTTTTAGGCACCAGAGAATTCTTTATACAGCCTCTGCACTTAGCCTTTTTCGGAACGGGAATCGACATAAAGCCCATTCACTTTGCTTTGTTTTTGGTTATTTTCTGGCTGAAAATGTTTCTTGCCAAAAAGATGAACAAGAAAATTCACCCCGTAGCCGTTATAGCTGCCGGAGCTGTTTTAGGAGCAGCTTTAGGGCTTTAAGCTATGGAGAAGAGATATTTAAGCGCAAACGATTTTTACAGAGAAAAATTCGGGGAAAAGGTCATTAAAATCGCTTTAAGCGGCGGTTTTACCTGCCCTAACAGAGACGGCAGCAAGGGTGTCGGCGGCTGTATATTCTGCTCAAATGCCGGTTCGGGAGACTTTGCCGGAAACAGAAATAAATCCATAACAGAACAGTTTTACGAAATGAAAGAAATTATGGATAAAAAGTGGTCAAAGGGTGTTTATATGGCTTATTTTCAGGCTTTTACAAACACCTATGCTCCTGTTGATGTTTTGAGGGAAAAATTTAACGAGGCACTGAACATTCCCGAGGTTAAGGCTCTTTCCGTAGCCACAAGACCGGACTGTCTTGAAGATGAAAAAATAAACCTTATAAGAGAGCTTAACGAAAAGGTCTATACCTGTGTCGAACTCGGACTTCAAACCTCAAATGAGGAAACTGCAAGGCTTATAAACCGCTGTTTTAACAATGCTTGTTTTAAGTCGGCAGTGGAGAGGCTAAGCGGCATAGACGTTACGGCTCACATTATTTTGGGGCTGCCCGGCGAAACAAAGACGGATATGCTCAAAAGCGTAAAATTTGCGGCAGACTGCGGCATAAAGGGAATAAAACTTCAGCTTCTTCACGTTCTCAAGGGGACAAAGCTGGCTGAGATGTATGAAAAAGAAGAGTTCAAAACCCTTTCTTTAGAGGAGTATGTTGATCTTGTTGTCTCCTGTATAGAAATTCTGCCGAAGAACGTTGTTGTTCACAGAATAACGGGAGATGGAAAAAGCGTCGATTTAATTGCCCCTTTTTACAGCAAAAACAAGAAAAGGGTTTTAAATGCCATAAACAGAGAATTTATAATAAGAAATACATTTCAGGGAAAAAATCATAAATGACAAAACGCTCGGCTTTGCGGAAATTTTCGCAGCCGAGCGTTTTTAATCATTTATGAAACAGTATAGCTTACAATTTCGCTGTTTGTGAAACAGCTTCTAACAGCTATGGCTTTTATTGTTGTTCCGCTTGAAACAGTAACCTGACCGTAGGAATTTGAACAGAGCTTTTTGCCGTTTGTTATTGACGGTGTTGTTCCGTCGGTTGTGTAGTATATGTAGCAGCTGGGGGTTGTTGTCCTTATTGTGACCTTTCCTCCCGAATATGTGATTGTGGGGTCGTTTATTGTGGGAATTTTCAGGATTAATCTTGAAACATTGCTCCACTTTCCGTTATAGTAGGCTCTTGCGTAAATCGTGCCGTAGAAATTTTCGAAAAGAACGGTTTCGCCGTTTGAAATGCACTTGTCGGAGGTTGTCAGGCTTGAAGTTGTGGAAGAATAGTAAATCTTTGCCCCGCTTGTATCGCTTGTGAAGGTAACGTTTCTTCCGCCGAAGGTACCCACAACCTTAAATGCCGCCGGTGAAACATTAATATAAGCTGCCACCGATGCACTTGTTGTAAAGCAGTTTCTTACTGCCACAGCTCTGACAGTGTCGCCCGGGGTCGCCGTTATCGTTCCGCTGTTTGTTCTGGCGCCGTTTACCCTAAGCCACGTTCCGTTTGTGACAGTTCCGTCTGTTTCAAACAACAGGCTCAGAACCGTCCGCTGTATAGCAGATAAAGCTTGAAGGTGTGGTCGACTTAATGGTCACTGTACTTCCGCTTGCCGTTACAGTGGGGGTATTAACAACGGGAATCTTTAAAATAAGCCTTGACACATTACTCCAGTTTCCGTTGTAATAAGCTCTTGAATAAAGAGTACCATAAAAATCTTCAAACAAAACCGTATCGCCGTTTGAAACGGAAATGTCATCGGTTGTCAGGGTTGAAGAAGTTGATGAATAGTAAATCACAGCCCCGGGGTGTCGCTTGTAAAAGTTACATTTCTGCCTCCGAATACACCGGCAACCTCAAAAGCAGGCGGTGAAACAAATTCTTCCTTGGGTGTACTCTCAGTAGTGGCTTCAGTGGTAGTTTCGGCGGTAGTTACCACAGTATTTATTGTAGTGGTTTCGGCAGTAGTTACCGCAGTGTTTATTGTAGTAGTTTCAGTAGTGG
>JAJQBF010000179.1 GCA_021203425.1 Clostridiales bacterium
ATATCATACGGAGGGTTGATATATGAAATATTTAGATTTTACCGTTACCGAACCGAAATTCAGGGATACTATATATTCCGTTAAAGACTTCGGCGCAAAGGGCGATGGTTTCACAAACAACACAGAGGCCATAAACTCCGCCATAACACGTGCCTCAAAGGCCGGAGTCGGTGTTGTTACCGTTCCCAGAGGAATTTTCTTCACAGGACCTATTAAGCTCCAAAATGACGTAAACCTTCACCTTCAGGCAGGCGCTGTTTTGCTTTTCTCTGCAAACGTAGACGACTACCCCCTTGTTATGGTGAATTATGAAGGAAGTATGGCCTACCGCTGTACATCTCCCATCAGTGCAAAGGGCTGTACAAACATTGCCATAACAGGCAAAGGCGTTATAAGCGGCTCCGGCGACCCTTGGCGTCCGGTTAAAAAGTTTAAGGTTCCCGACAGAAGATGGAAAAGACTTATTTCTTCCGGCGGCTCAATTAACGTTTTGAATGGCAGTGAAGAAACCTGGTGGCCTACAGACAGAGCCAGAATCGGCCATGACCTTCTCAGTACATACGGTCCCAATCTTAAAGATTACGACATTTGCTATGACTGCCGTGATTATTTAAGACCCTGTCTTGTTTACCTTGAAGACTGCCACAATATTCTTATTAAAAATGTTACATTTAAAAACTCCCCTGCATGGAGTATCCACCCCTTTATGTGTGACAATATCACAGTAAGGGATATAATCGTAAACAACTCCGACACAGCCCAGAACTCCGATGGTATCGACATTGACTGCTGTCACAATGTTAAAATTCTTGACTCAAGCTTTAACGTAGGCGATGACGGAATCTGTATGAAGTCGGGTAAAAACGAAGAAGGCAGAGCAAGAGGAATCTCCACATATAATGTATATGTATGCAACTGTACCGTTTTCCACGGTCACGGCGGTTTCGTTCTCGGAAGTGAAATGAGCGGCGGCTTACACGATATAGAAATAGAAGAATGTACCTTTATTACCACCGATATGGGCATTAAATTCAAAAGCTGCGTCGGCAGAGGCGGTGTAATAGAGGATATTTACATTCACGGTATAAATATGATGCATATCCCCAAGGAGGCTATTGTCTTCACAACAGGCTATGATATGGACTCACACGAAGGTCAGGAAGTTTCGGAGGAAGAAATTCCCGAATTTAAGAATATAAAAATAGAAAATGTAACCTGTACTCACTGTGATTCTCCTATAATAATAACAGGGCTTAAAAACAAACCTATTCATGACATTACTCTCAGAAACATAAGAATTGCGGCAAAGAAACTTGAAAAGAAATATAAATATGCCGAAAATATTAAGGAAGTCAATGTTGTTGTAACAGAACTTCTTGACGAAAATTATTGATGTAGTTTCCCCTTTCAAGAGGAAGTGTCAGCGTAGCTGACGATGGGGTATTAAGCAGACGGCTTGAGTTAAATCCAACTCAAGCCGTCTTTTTTAAGGAATCTCCGAATTAATTCGAAAACCACATATTCAGAATTTTTTCAGCAGTGTCGAAAATTCCTGCTTTTTCAACTCCCTCTTCCGCCATAATATCAACTCTGCCCACTTCCTCGCCGCCGAAATAATAAACCATTTCCCCCAGCTTTGCTCCTGCCTCAACGGGAGCATTGACGCTTTCCGTCATTTCAAGCTTATATTCCAGCTTGTTTCCTTCATCTTTTTTAACGGGAACGGAAATCTGCCCCGAGACAACTCCGCTGACTTCACTGCTTTTCCCTTTGTAAACGGAAACCTCCCCTACTCTTGTTCCCGGTTCTTCACTCTTCAAAACCGTAAAACTGCCGAAACCGTAGTCTAAAAGCCCTGCCATTTTCTTAAACCTTGCCTTGGGGTCGGGCGCAGCCACAATAACCCCTATAAGCTCCATTCCGTCACGCTCTGCCGAGCCACTTAAGCAATAAAGTGCTTTGCTTGTGGAACCTGTTTTAAGACCTGTGGCTCCGCTGTACTGTTTTATAAGCTTGTTTGTGTTTGTAAGACCGAATTCCGTTTGCCCTTTGGCTGTTGTGTGGGTGATTGTGTCCTGCCAGGTTGTTGCATAATTCTTTATTTTGGGATATTTATTCAAAAGCTCACGGCTCATAAGGGCAATATCGTAAGCCGTTGTATAATGGTTATCAGAGTCAAGACCGCAGGCATTTTCAAAATTCGTGTTGTTCATTCCCAGTTCCTTGGCTTTCTCATTCATAAGAGTTACAAAACCGCTTTCACTTCCACCGATTCTCTCCGCCATAGCCACAGCGGCGTCGTTTGCCGATGCAATTGCAACAGACTTTGTTAAGTCTTTAACAGTCTGTTTCTCTCCCGACTCCAAAAAAATCTGTGATCCGCCCATACCGGCTGCGTGTTCGCTGACGGTTACTTCCTCCTCCCATCTGAGTTTCCCCTCTTCAACAGCCTCATATATAAGCAAAAGCGTCATAACCTTAGTAACGCTTGCCGGAGGGCGCTTTTCGTCGGAATTCTGAGAAAATAAAACCTTTCCGCTTTTCTGTTCTATTAAAACCGCCGAAGGGCAGTCAACGCTGTACTGTGCGCTCCGTAAACCTTTAAGGGCAGTAAACTCAATATAAATAAAATGCAAAACAATTTTTTTATCATAAAAAAACCTCCGTAAACTTTATTATATATATTTTTTACGGAAGATTATAAATATATACGGAAATTTTGACGCTGTAACTCTGTAAAAGCCCGATTGCTGCGTGCTTGACGCACTCCCGCAATCGTCTTTTACAAAAAAAGTAAGCAGGCGAAACAAAAAATGCTCGCCTGCTCTGAAAGATATTATTTTATTTGCTTATATTTTTTTCCTTATAAACGTATA
>JAJQBF010000212.1 GCA_021203425.1 Clostridiales bacterium
TATACATAATTCTTTTGTTATTTGCTCTGTCTACTTGACAGGGGTGGGTTCAATTTTTTCTCTGCTGCTGTCTTTTTGGTTTATGAATTTTATGAAACTGTGCAGGTTGTTACAGTGCTGTTTGTGAAACAGCTTCTTACGGCTATTGCCTTAATTGTTGTTCCGCTTGATACAGTTACCTGACCGTATGAGTTTGTGGAAAGGCACTTGCCGTTTGTTATTGACGGGGTTGTTTCGTCTGTTGTGTAGTAGATGTGACAGTTGGGGGTTGTGGTTCTTATGGTTGCCTTTCCGCCTGAATATGTTATTGTGGGGTCGTTTATTGTGGGTATTTTCAAAATCAGCCTTGAAATATTGCTCCAAACTCCGTTATAGTAGGCTCTTGCGTAAATTGTACCGTAGAAGTTTTCGAAAAGAACGGTTTCGCCGTTTTCGATACAGGTGTCGGAGGTTGTCAGGTTTGAGGTCGTGGAAGAATAGTATATCTTCGCCTTGCCTGTGTTGCTTGCAAAGGTTACGTTTCTTCCGCCGAAGGTTCCCACAACATTAAATGACGGGGGATAAACTGTGCCGTCAAAGGCATTGGGCATACTGTATGAGGCGACAGAACTGTTTGTGAAACAGCTCCTTACGGCTATAGCCTTAATAATATCGTCATCGTTTACGGTTATTGTTCCGCCGTTTAAGCCTAAGTTTGTTCCGCTGGAGATACTCGGTGTTGTGCCGTCGGTTGTGTAGTATATGTAAGCCGAGGGCGTTGAAGACTTAATTGTTGCCTTTGTTCCGCTTACAGTAATTGTAGGCTCGTTTGCAACGGGAATTTTCAAAATAAGTCTTGCCACATTGCCCCATTTTCCATTATAGTATGTTTTTGCATATATTGTGCCGTAAAAATCTTCAAAAAGAACGGTTTCTCCGTTTGAAACACAGCTGTCCTCTGTTGTCAAGTTTGAAGTTGTGGAAGAGTAATAAATTACAGCTCCGGCGGTTGTGGAGGTGAAGGTTACATTTCTTCCGCCGAGAAAACACCGGCAACAGCAAATGAAGGCGGAGATACAACTATAGGTATACTTCCTATCACATATGCAATGCTGTTATTATTGGCATAAGTAATTGCATATGAACCTGATTCAACATAAAATGTAACATCACTGTTATCCCCAAATGAATTTTCGCCGATAGCTTTTACACTGCTTGGTATTTCTACAGCTTTTAAATCATAACACTTATAAAAAGCATATTCACCTATTTTTGTAACTGTACTTGGTATAACAACTGTTGTTACACGTGCATAATTACCATCACTTTTTGAAGAAACTGTAGCAAAAAGATATGACGGAACATAGGTAACACCACTGCCAAATGTAACTGTAAGTGATTGTGTGTTTGCCCCTGCATTATAAAATATAGAGTAATTTCCGTATACATGTCCGTTTGTCGAATACCAGTCGCAGTCTGTAATATCTCCATTAATTGTTATTGAACTTAAAGCTGTACAGTTTTTAAAGGAACAATTACCTAAACTTGTGGTAGAGGAAGGAAAAACTATACTTTCAACATTTGAACAATCTTCAAAAGCATGTGAGTTTATATATTTAAGTTTACTCGGTAAGACAAGTGTTTTAAGACTTGTGTCATTCGCAAAAGCATATGAATCTATTGTTGTCAGATTACTGCCCCAACCAAGTTTACTTAAAGATGTGCAGTTATAAAAAGCATATGAATCTATTGTTGCCAAACCTGTTGACATATTAACAGTTGTCAAATCAAAACAACAATAAAACGCAGAATCGCCGATTTCTGTCACAGTGTCGGAAAAATTAACAGTTGTTACATGGGCATAATACCCATCGCTTTTAGAACAAGATACTGCAAAAAGATATGCAGGAACATAGGTAACTCCGCTTTCGAAATTAACAGTAAGGGATTCGGCATTTGCTCCTGCATTATAAAATACAGAATAATTTCCACATACATGTCCGCTTGTTGAATACCAGTCGCAGTCAACAATATCTCCCTTAATCGTAATTGAACTTAAAGATGTACAATTTTTAAATGCACAATTTCCGATACTGGTAATTCCGTCAGGAATAATTAAGGTTTTTATACTTGTATTTCCCTCAAAGGCTTTACTGCCGACTGTACGGATCTTGTATGTAGTTCCGTTGTAGGTTACAGATGCAGGAAGTGTTACAGACGAAGAAGAACCGTTATACTGGGAAATTATTACGGTTGATGAATCAGATACAGTATAAGTATAATCTCCGGAAGTGAAGGACGAAGTATCAAGGTCAACGTTTTTGTCTTCCTCAAGAACAACATCTTCAGCCAATTCATCGGCGTTATTGAGTTCGGTTTCAGATTCTGCGGCTTCCGCTGTTTCAAGCTCAGTTTCCGTTACCTCTTCTGTTTCAGCTTCGGCTTCATTATTTTCAGATGAATCTGTTTCCGTAGTTTCTTCTGTTTCGACTGTTTCTTCAGTATCGATTGGCTGTTCAAATTCGACTGTTTCTGAGGTATCATTCATTACGGAGTCTTCAGCATCAATTGTTTCTGTTAATTCTAAAATATCAGCGGTTTCTTCGGCAAAACCTACTGTAACTGATGTCAAAGCCATAACAAGGGTCAAACCTAAACCTATAATTCTTTTAAATTTCATATTTTCCTCCTTAACTGTAAGACAGACTTAAGAAAGCCTCGTCTTTTTCGATTTGGCTTATTCGCAGGTAGCGTTTTGTTATTGCAAAGGAAGAATGGTTATATATACTCATAAGGAGAACAGGCGATGCACCGTCGGCATAAAGCTGATAGCCCAATGTTTTTCTCAGGCTGTGAGGGCTGATTACACCTTTTAAATCAAGCTCATTTG
>JAJQBF010000267.1:0-6470 GCA_021203425.1 Clostridiales bacterium
TTTTTTGGGGGGGGGTAACAATATAATATAAGTGGGGACTGTTGATTTTTATCAAGGTTCTGTTACAAAAATCGTATGCAAAAATCATGAAATGATTTTTGCGAAGCGGAAATATGTTGTTTAAAACTAATTCAGCAAAATAAAAATCGAAAAAAGACAAATTAATTTCGGTTTATGCCACAGCAGACGAAGGAAGTGTAAATTCCGATGAAACAGAGCGTACCGAAAATGATTAAAATTCCAACGGAGGACGCCGTAAAGGCCGAAAGAAACAGGCTGCGCTACAGAAAAAAATGGCGAAAGACATTACTCAACACAATATACATATTAATTGTAGTAGCTGCGGTTTCTGTTTTGGCTGCTACGCTTTTTGTCCCCGTACTTCAGGTTTCGGGTTCCAGTATGGAGCCTACCCTTAATGATAAGGATATCGTGCTTTTATACAAAACCCCGAACTTTGAAACAGGCGAGCTTTGCGCCTTTTATTATCAAAACAAGCTCCTCCTGAAGAGGGTCATAGGCTCTCTGGGGGATATAATAGACATTGACAAAGACGGAAATGTATCTGTAAACGGCGAAGTTTTAGACGAGTCATACGTTACAAACAATTCTATAGGGGAGTGTGACATAACACTGCCCTACCAGGTTCCCGAAAACCGCTACTTCGTTTTGGGAGACAACAGAACAACCTCTATTGACTCCCGAACCAGTGTGGTAGGGTGTATTGAAAAGGAACAGATTATAGGAAGGGTAACCTTCAGAGTCTGCCCCTTTGAAAATATGTCCTTTATAAAATAAATTACAAAAATAATGCCCCAAAAGCATTTATTTAAAGGGGGTGGAATATGAAGAATGCAGCTGATACATATATAAAGAAGTTTTTGGCAATGCACAGTGAACGGCGGAAGTTCTTCTGCGTAACGCTTATGCTTGCCCTACTTGTATCACTGGCGGTTTATTGGCGGCTCAAATATACGGGCATAGCTATGACAAACGAGGTCTACTGCGGCCTTGAAGAACACACACATACAGACGACTGTTATGAAAATGTTCTTGTCTGCGGTTTTGAAGAAGGGGAAGAGGTTCTCCCCTCTGACGATACCCTTTCCGGCGAAGCTGCTTCCGCAAGCATTCACACACACAGACGACTGTTATGAAAAAGTTCTTATTTGCGGTCTTGAAGAGCATACACATACTGTAGATTGTCTTACAGATCATTCTCTCGATGAAGACCAAACCACCGAATCTGAGGCTGAAGGCGAAACCTCCTCCGAAGATTTATCAGAGCAGGACGCAGCAGTTTCATCAGACTCGGAAACCGAAATTTCCTCCGATGAACCGGCGGCTGTTTCCGACAGCTCTTCCGAAGGTTCCGGCGGCGGCTCTTCCGGCGGTTCCGACGAAAAAGAGCAGGAAGAGGAAGAAGAACAGGAGCAGCAGGAGTATGAACTGCCTTCGCTTACAGGCTATACTCTGACTGACTTCACAGCAGCAGCGGAAAGCCAAATAGGCTATACCGAAAGCAAAACCGACTATACAGTCTCCGACGAGGCGGAAAGAAAAGGCTATACCCTCTACGGCGACTGGTACGGAAATGCCTACGGCGAGTGGGACGCTATGTTCCTTGCCTACTGCTTAGACTATGCCGAAATAAGCGACGACGTTTTTCCGAAAAACTCAGGCGCTTTTGCATGGTACGGCGAGCTTGACGAACTCGGCTGCTATAATGAAAAAAGTGAAAAAGAGGATTATGAGCCAATCCCCGGGGACATTGTCTTTTTCGACACAGACGATAACGATAAACCCGACAGAGCGGGTGTTGTTACAGCTGTCGACCTTGAAGAAGACAAGCTTACCGTTGTTGAAGGCTACTTTGCCTGTGACGACGGATACGACAGGGTCTGCGAAAACGAATATTCGACAGATGAGGAAACAATTACAGGCTACGGTCATATTCCCGATGAAGATGCATCGGCGGCTGTAATATATACAGCTGAAGACAGCGGCGTAAACGTAAAGGTAACCGCCGCAAAAGATGCCCTTCCCGAAGATGCCGAACTTTATGTAACCCTCTATGACGAAAGCCGCTCCGAATATACGGCGGCAGGGGAAGCCATAGGCTTTAACAGCGAAGAAGAAAATATGAATATGGCTGTTGTTGACATAGCCTTTTCACTGGATGGCGAAAAAACCGAGCCTTCCGAGGCAGTTGACGTTTCCATAGACATTTCGGCTATTCTCCCCGAAACGGCAGACCCCTCTACTGTTTCAATTATTCACCTTGCGGAAACCGAAGAAGGTATTGAGCCTGTCTTGGTGGCTGACGCAACAAACAAAACAGAGGGAACAATCGACCAAGAGGCAGCTGTTGCGGAGTTTACTGTTGACACCTTTTCAGATTTCACCATAACCTGGAAAGACTATGATGACAACAGCAGTACATTAAGCATACCCATTACTACCTATCTTTATAACAACGGCATAACCACCACCGCTTTAGGTGACGGTCCCGGTGACATAATAACCAACATAGACAGCAGCACAGTTCAAAACACAGTTGATTTAACAAGCAGCAATCAGGAAATTGCCGAATTCAGCTATACAGCCAGAGTCAATAACAGGAACTATACCTACTATTGTTCCCTTGAAACCGCAGTGGTCAACCTTGTTGTAAACGGAACTTCTGTATCTATTTCAGATGTTCAGTCTATGAGTGTAACATACGATTCCGTTAACGGCTATGTCTATACAATAACCAACTCAAGCGGAACCGTAACCTACACAGACGTTACAAGCTCAAGCATCTACCTCTATTATTCACGAACCACCTCAGGTTCAAGCGGAGACAACGAGCTTGATGCCACAAAATGTAACGCTGACTCCTATGTCTACTGGGACGTATTTAAATATGATGACAACGGTGATGCATACGGTGTAAGCGAGGACAATGAAAGTGCCTCGCAATATATAAGCAGCGTTACAATGGGCGCCGACGGGCAGATTTATGTAGCCAACGAAGACTCAAGCGATACAAATACAGACTGGACTGCATCGACAAGTCAGTTATCCGACTACTTTCCCAATGCAAACAGCAGCGATCCCGTTATGGAAAACGGAACCCTTACAATAACCCCTGCTACAGGCTATTATATTGCAGAAGTTATAATTGCCTGCTGCGGCGGTGGCGGCGGCAATATGGGCGGCGGCGGACCCAGCGGACCCGGCGGTGGCGGTTCAAGCTACTCCGTTCCTTATGAATGTCAGACATGGGGAGATGAAAATGCCTATGACGTAAGCTTTTCAATCACCTCAAGCGGTGTTATGAATGTAGACGTTTCAAGCCTTTACTTCTCCCACAGCAGCAGCAGCGACTATTACTTTATACTTATAAGAGTTGCAGCTGTAGCAGATCCGCTTTATGTTCAATATGACTACGGCGAAATTGTTGATATTATAGGTGCTTACAGCGGCTACGGCGGAGCTTTTGACTCACCTGACGGTTGGACTGATGCCTCAAGCGCCAATGCCTACGGTACAGCGAACAACAAAATTATTGATGACGGTGACGTCGGCATTAAGACGGAAAATACTCAGTTTAAATACGGCTATGATGATCCGTCGGAAACAGCAAACTGGGTTCATTATACCACCACTGTAACAACTGCGGCAAAGGAAGAAGCGGCGGCGGCGGGCTACCGTTTCGTCGGGTGGTATACAGAGTATTATTACTATGTTGTTCCGGAGTTTTACTCAGGCACAAGCGCATATATCTACAATGAAAATTATGTCTACACCTTCGATACGACATACTATACCACAACCTACGGCGAAAACGAATCCATAAGCCTGCCTACCCACGCAAAGCTTACCGCCCTTTGGGAGCCTGTTGAACTGACTATCACCAAAACAGTTACCGGTCTTACGGGCAGTGATTACGAAAGTGAATCACATACCTATACCCTTTTGGTTCAAAGGTCGGAAGACGGCGGCGATACTTGGGAAGATTATCAGACGGTTTATTTAAGCGTAACCGGTGACGGAACCGCCTCTGTAACAATTTCTCCCTTAAAAACCGGACTTTACAGGATTGAGGAAACAAGCGGAAACACAAATCTGACCTCGGGCAGTACAACTATGTATATCAGTGTCGGCGATGGTGACGAACTTGATGTAACCGCAGCTGAAATTATCAGCGGAACAACCTTCTCCCTCGGAGTTGCCAATGAATATTCCGTTGTGCCTATGGAAAGACTTCCCGACACAGGCGGCGCTGAACTGAATATATTCTTATTGGCAGGAATTTTCGTTGTTGTAGGCTTGTTAGGCTTAGGCTTTACAGCATTAAAGGATAGCTAACCAAGTCTCCCCTTCGATAAGGGGAGGGGGACCGTCCAAAGGACGGTGGAGGGGTCGACGGCTTGCCAACCAGACTGCGTTGTAACTACCTTACTTTGGTTTTGTAGGTTAGGGTAACTTATAATAATCGGCAATGATAATAATTTTACGGGCAACCGACAAACCACATGAGCACAATCGCCGAAAGTCAACTAACTTTCGACAACGTAGTGTCGGCTCGACGGCTTGCCAACCAGACTGCGTTGTAACCACCCCGCCTCAGAGTTTCATATAGAACTGCAAAATAATTTAAAGGAGTGATACAAGTGAAAAATTTAAAAAAATTAACAGCAGCTGTTTTAAGCGTGATTTTAGCGCTTACTATGGCGCTCAGTATAAGTGTTTCTTCTCTTGCGGCAAATGACGGTAAAATAACCATCATCAACGCCACAGTAGGCGAAACCTATACAATTTATAAAATATTTGATGCCACTTACACTCAGAGTGGTACGTCATATACAATTACGGACGGCAGTGGCTGGTACAATCTTATCTCCACCGCTACAGTTACTGTAGGCGGTACTTCATATTACTTGTTTACACTGACAGATACAGGTACTCAAGATACAAACGGAGACGAGATTTACTATGTTACCACAGATTATCAGTCTTCTGTAATCTCTTGGTTCCAAAGTCTCGATACCGACACTATTCCAACATATACAGCTACAGCAACTGCAACAAGTGATGAGGTTGTGTTTGACGGCTTAGAATACGGATATTATTTGGTTTTAAGCTCTTTGGGTACTACCGTTACACTGACTTCAAACACACCTACAGTTGAAGTTATAGACAAAAACCAGGCTCCTACTATGGATACCGATACCGGCAAGCAGATTTATGATGTAAATACAAGTACTTGGCAGAACTATAACACCGCAGCCGTAGGCGATTATGTTTATTATAAACTTCAGTTTGAGGCTACAAATTACAGCGGTGACGACCTTGTTACACAGTATATTGTATCCGATAACTGGCAGTCCGGTCTGGGCGATTTTGATGCCGATAGTTTAGTTGTTGTTTTGAGTTATGACCAAGACACTACTTACAGTAGCTCAACCTATAGCTATAACCCTGATGGCACAACATTATATACAGTAGATAATTACTATGCTGAAATAACAAGCAACAACTATACAATTGCAACTAATGTTTCAACTTACAGCACAAATGACAACTTTGTACTGACAATTCCATGGGTTGACAACAGTTATGATTCCCTCTATCTCTCCCCTGTTACCGTAACTATTTTTTTACAGACTTAAAGTTCAGGACGGAGCCCTTGCCGTAGTTAACTATAATAACGGCAACCTTGTAAATACAATGCAGGCAGAGTACGATGTTTACAATTCAAGCATAAGTACCCGTATAGGTACCTCTTTTGCTTTTACGATTGTATATAATATAGGTTTAGTTAAGATTGACGGCAGCACATCTGTCGACCTTGAAGGGGCTGAATTCACCCTTACAGACGAAAACGGAAATGTTATGTACTTTATGCCGGACGATAATCTTGCCGGGGTATATCACTATGACTCATCATATACTGCTAATACAACGGGAGCAACAAGCACTCTTACCACAGCGGCAAACGGACGTCTTGTTGTTTTAGGTCTTGACGCAGGAGAATATACCTTAACCGAGACGAAAGCCCCCAACGGCTATAACCTTATAGCAACACCCACAACAATAACAATAAACGGAACGGTAAATACCAGCTTGCAGGCTACGGAAAACAAAGACGAACTTATAATTTATTACGATTCAAGTACTTATGAAATTATAGATAACAGCGCAATAAGCACTTATACAGGTACCTATTCATCTGTTACATACTACGGCATAGAAACAACCATTAAAAACTACACAGGTACCGCCCTTCCCGAAACCGGTGGTATGGGTACAAAAATATTCTATACCTTAGGCGGAATTCTTGTTGCCGCTGCCGGCATACTTCTCATCACCAAAAGACGTATGACCAACTAACTAAGCCTCCCCCTTCGATAAGGGGAGGGGGACCGTCCAAAGGACGGTGGAGAGGTCGATGGCTCGCCTACCCGACTGCGTTGTAACCA
>JAJQBF010000267.1:6570-14139 GCA_021203425.1 Clostridiales bacterium
GGCTCGCCTACCCGACTGCGTTGTAACCAACCAACTCCGGCTTTCTTATTCCTTAAAAGATACGGAAACTTTACGGAAAACCAATAAACTACATGAGCATACTCGCCGAAAGTCAAACAGCTTTCGGCGAAAGAGGAGCAGCCCCCGAAGTGTATCTTGCTTTCGTATCACAAAGGATACGTAAACAAATGCACACAGGGGGGCTGCGACGAGAGGAGGAATATTCAAATGAAAAAACACTGGTCAACCATTGTGTTGGTTTTGATTTTTCTGTTTGGAATATCCCTCCTTCTTTATCCCACTGTCAGCAACTATTGGAACTCCTTCCATATGAGCCGTGTCATAGAAGACTATGAAAAAGCCCTCGACAATTTAGACAGCGAAACCTACAGAAAGATTTTAAACTCCGCAAAGGATTATAACGACCTTCTTGCAAAAACACAGTCACAGGTAACACTTCCCGATAATAAGCTTGAGGAATATAACAACCAGCTCAGCGTTGCCGGTTCTATAATTATGGGCTATATAGAAATACCCGAAATAAATGTAGATCTGCCTATTTACCACGGAACTTCCGACAGCGCCTTGCGTTACGGAACAGGTCACCTCAACGGAACGTCCCTGCCTATAGGGGGTGAAAGCTCCCACTGTGTAATCTGCGGTCACAGAGGGCTTGCCTCTGCAAGGCTTTTTACCGACCTTGACAGACTGACAATAGGCGACGAATTTACGCTTTATATACTTGATGATACCTACACATATGAGGTCTGCGATATCTATATAGTTGAGCCAAATGATGTAAGCAAGCTGTTAATAGAAGACGGAGAAGACTACTGTACTCTTTACACCTGTACCCCCTACGGCATAAACACCCAAAGGCTTTTGATAAGGGGCAGAAATATAAGCAGCTATGCCTCACACATTCGTGTTTCTTCCGAAGCCTACAAAATAGATTCCTATATTGCGGCGCCTATTTTTGCAATTCCCCTATTGTTTATTTTACTTATATGGCTTATAATAAGCACAGGAAAAAATAAGAAAGGAGGGGACGATACCTTTAATGATGAATAAAATTATAAAGAATGTATGGAGATGTTTTTCGGGTTTAATCCTGGCTGCCGCCGCTTTCGGCTTTATGTCGGTTTGTGTTTTGGCTGAAGAAATTAACCTCGGAAAGACAGGCTCAATTACAATTAAATTTGTTTCTTCCGAAACAGACGAGCCTATAACAGGCAGCGAATTTACCTTTTATCAGGTAGCTGTGCTTTCAGAAGAAGATAATAATTTAATCTATACCTACTGCGGCGATTTCTACTATTGTACAGAAGACTTAAGCGGAAGTCTTAACCAGGCTCTGGCGGAAAAATTAGAGGAATATGCCAAAGAAAATAATGCAGTTGGAACAGTCAAAACAACAGGCACTGACGGAACGGCGGAGTTTGACAATCTCCCCTTGGGGCTTTATCTTGTGAATGAAACAAAAACCTCCGGCAATTATCGCTCGGCAGGTCCCTTCCTTGTGGCTCTCCCCGTTTATCAAAACAACAGCTGGGTTTATGATATAACGGCTATGCCTAAGCCCGAAAGCTTTGAAGAAAGCCCCTCCGAAACCACAACGGAAAGCGACAGCGGCGGCGAAGGCTCAGTCGAAACCACAACAGAAGGAACGGAAACAACAACCGCGGCATCAGACGGCGGCGGCGGTGGCGGCGGCAGTGATGACGATGATGACCGATGACGACGATAACGACAAGCCAAGCGGCGGCGGTGGCGGCGGAGGTACCTCCTATATTATAGGCGAACCCGACCCTGACCCGACCCCCTCACCCTCCGGCAGCTCCGGTTCTCACAGTAATTCGGATAACGGCTCCGATGATGCCGACGATCCCGATGATGTGAGCGAAGAAGATAAGAAAGAAAATCAAGTCGGAGACTTCCCGGGAACCGACCCCGATGAAGACGATGCGGAAATTACCGAAGAGGAGTCTTCCGAAAAACTTCCTCAAACGGGTCAGAACAATCTTCCCGTTCCCATTTTGGCTTTTTGCGGCTTAGTTATGTTTACCGCCGGCTGGAAACTTTACTTTAAATGATTTTATAAAATGCAGCAAAAGAAAAGGTTACTTAGTCTCCCCTTCGATAAGGGAGATGCCGTCAAAAGGACAAGCTAACTTAGCCTCCCCTTTGATAAGGGGAGGGGGACCGTCCAAAGGACGGTGGAGGGGTCGATGGCTCGCCAACCAAACTACAGTGTAACCACCCCACCTAAGCTTTTGTATATAACCACATTATTTAATGACGGGAGTGTAAAAAATGCGCCGTAAATTAGGTCTTTTATTAATGATATTCGGGACGGTGCTGCTTATCGGGGCAATATCCCTGCTTGTTTATAATTACACAGACAATAAACGAGCCGGAAAGAATCGGAAACCATTCTTTCAGAGCTCCACAGCCTTATTGAAAAGAAAGAAAGTGACGATAAAACGGATAATTCCGTTTATATATACCCCAAAGATGATGAAACACCGGCTGTTGAGCTTGACGGAAAATATTATATAGGGATTTTGTCTATACCTGCTTTGGAGCTTGAACTGCCTGTTATAAAAAACTGGAGTTATGCCGGTTTGAAAACAGCCCCCTGCTGTTATTCCGGCTCTGCGGCGTCAAATGACTTGGTAATAGCCGGTCATAATTATAACACCCACTTCGGCAGACTTAAATATGTCAGAGAAGGCGGCGAGGTAATATTTACCGATATAAACGGCAGTGTATATAAATATGAAACCTATTCTACGGAAACCCTCGCCCCCACAGCCATAGAAGATATGATATCGGGAGACTATCCCCTGACTTTGTTCACCTGTAACTACAGCGGACAGGCAAGAATCGCCCTGCGCTGCCTGCGTATACATTAAAAAGACCAAATTAAAGACAGAGAAAATGCTGTTTAAGATTTCCCTTAAACTCTGCATCTTCTCTGTCTTTTTATGATCCGGTTATCAAGCCCTCCCCTTCGATAAGGGGAGGGGAACCGTCCAAAGGACGGTGGAGGGGTCAAAACTTGCGGCACCACGCCGGAACCCGGCACCACCTCGGTGTCGGTTCAACAACTCATTCACCAAACTGCGGTGCAGCCTAATTTGCCGAACTTTATATTAAGCCGCATAAATCAATTTATACAGTTCGTTTAAAACTGAGGCGCTTTGTCCCTTTACGGCATATGCCGCCGGATAAAGATTTCCGCTTTGGGTTCCGCTTATTATTCCGCTTTCAATTAAAGCGTTAAGGGGTGCTGCTGCGTAGTCTGAAATATATTCACTGTCGCCGAAACCGCTTATATAATCTTCTGCGGTATCAATTTCAAAGTCCTGTGCTTTAAGGAAATTATATGTCATTACAAACATATCCTGTCTTGTCAGATATTCTTCGGGGTTAAACCTGCCGTTTAAATCGCCTGAAACAATACCCATTTCCTTAGCGTTTCCTACTCCGTTTGCATAGCTCTTTCCCGGGTCAACGTCTGTAAAGTTGTCTGCCGGTACGTCTGTCTCCCCTATCAATGTCATAAGACCTGTTATAAACTCGCCCCTTGTCACATATTGGCTGTTATAATTTTCAACAACATAATTCTTAAGGGTTGAACTGTCTGACATTAACGCACTTACAACGCAGCCGGCTATAGTATAAGCTCCGAACCGGTTATAATGTACTGTATCAAGACCTTTTTCTGTGTCTGTGTAGTAAGCAAACAGTTTTTCACTGCCGCTTTCGCCCATTGCATCATATAAATCGGCAGTAATCTGAGTCATATCTATAAAGCTTACTCTCGTTTCCGCTGCAAGCTCTCTTACCGCATCATCATATATACCATGGTCATCGGCTGTCTTTCCGTTTACAAAGTCACGAACGGAAACAGGACTTAACAATACGGGAATTGCCCCTGCATTCTGCGCCGGAACGATATAATAGGTGTAAAGATAATATTTAAATGAACCTATTGTGTTTTTATCCCCTGTGGGGTCTGTCCAGCGGTTTGCGGCGTCTTCTTCTGTAGAATTCTTTTGGTCATTATGTCCGAACTGTATGAAAACATAATCGCCCTTCTGAACTTCGTCTAAGAAGATTTGATAGTTGTCCTCCGTTGTAAAACTCTTTGAACTTCTGCCGCTTATAGCAAGGTTTTTAACCTCTAAGCTGTCTGCCATATAGTCGGAAAGATGCATACCCCAACCCTCTCTTACAATATTGTGGGTTGCGTCTGTTTCGTAATTGCAGGCTGTGGAATCTCCCAAAATAAAGGCTGTGGCTTTTCTTAAGCCTGTGTCGGAGGTTATATCTTCATCGGGATCTTTTGTATATTCCTTTATTTCAAGACTTGACTCATCAATAAGCTCCCTTACCATTCCGGCAATTGTAAATGCACCGTATTTGCTGTGGTGTGTTTTGTCAATCTTGCCGTCGGCTTTGACATCGTGAAGAAGTGATGCCTCATTTTCGCCTAAAGAATTGTAAAGGCTTTCCGTTTCTCCGAACATATCCAAACATACAACGTCTTCTTCCTCCGCAAGCTGTTTCATAGCTGTTACGTAAGCGTTGTTTTCCGTTGTACTGTCATCATGGTGAGCATAAATTTTTCCGTCTTCGCCGAAATACATTCTTGTAACGGGAGTTACCAAAACGGGAATTGCCCCCTTAGACCTTGCTCCGTCAATATACTGTTTCAAATACCACTTATAGGTTCCTCCGCAGTCATAGGAGTAGTAAAGCCCCGAATACATATATTCGGTATCAAGGGCTAAAAGCTCGTCAGGTGTTCTTGACATTGCTCCTGCTGTTACAGGGTAAATTCCGTCTTCATCGGGAGTACCCAAAGGACAGTAGCGTTCCGTCAAATAAGCCTCATCGTCTGAACAGTCATTGTGACCGAACTGTATAAACAGATAGTCTCCTTCCGAAATTTCTTCAAGAATCTCATCAAGTCTGCCTTGGTTTATGAAGGAACGGCTGCTTCTTCCGCCTTCTGCCTTGTTTACTATTTCAACCTGACTGCCGTCGAAATATTCCTGTAAATATTCTCCCCAGCCCCCTGTTGAACGGGTTATGCCGTAGGTTTTAACAGTTGAATCACCGGCGAGGAAAATCTGTGTTTTGCTGTCGTCATATTTCTTTACAACATCTGTCTTTCCCGTTACGATTATGTTGTCTAAAAGGGCAACTCCTGCCTTACCGTAAAATTTAAAGCCAACATAGCCGTCGGGAAGAACATCGTCTTTGTCAACAATAATCTTAGCAAGAGAAGATGTATCCCCTCTGAGTGTAAGAGTATATTTAACTCTGCTGTCTGTTACAACCGCACTTATCGTAAAATAAGGATTGTCAAGCCCTGAATTTTGAGCCAAAGCTCCGGCGGCGCTTGTTTCGTCGCTGCCTATAAGAGTCTCCTTACCTTTAACAACCTCGTAAAGATAAAGCTTAACGGAGTTGCTGTCGTCGCCTTTAACAAGGCTGTAGCGGTAATAGCTGTTTGTTTCGGGGTCATAGTTTGTTACTATATCAAAATAGTCAGAAGAAGAAAAACCTGTTTTTGTGGGGTTGAATCTCATTTGAGCCGAAAGAGTGAAAGCTCCTTCGATTTTATCCTCTGAAATTAAGCCTACCTCGTTTGTTGTGGCTGAACCTATGGCGTCATAGCCCTCACCTGTGTATAATGCCAAATTTTCATTTATATCCGTACCTTCTATAGGTGTAAAGGGAAGGTTTGTAAGGCTTGTAAATTCCTCGTGGATATAAGTAGGCGCCACGTCGTAAAGAGGTTCGCATACATATGATGTACCGAGAGTACCGGAGGGACCGAACTTGTCATAGGAAGTAGTTGTTCTGGGAAGAACCTCAACCTTTATCGATTTTCCTATGTCGTCATTCTGAACAATATAATAACCGGCATAATCTTTATCTCCCTGTTTAACAACTGTTCCGCCGGAATACCACTTTATAAAGCTGTTGTCAGCTTGATTGTCGGAGTCAAGCTCATAGCTGTAATCAACAACAAGGGTATCTCCCGGGTAAACGTCTTCGTCTTTATTTAATGAAAGCTCCTTTAAAACAGGTACACTTGTTTCGGCCTGTGAAACATCTATATAAGCCGAGGCAGTAAATCCGCCGTCAACAGTTGTGGCTGTTATTACGGCTGTTCCCCTCTTAACTCCGGTTACATTTCCGTTTTCGTCAACCACTGCAACGGATTCATCACTTGAAGAATATGTAACCTCTCTGTTTGCTGCCGTTACAGGCAAAACATAAGCCTTAAGGCTGTAGGTTGAATAAACGGGAACCTCTGTATTATATGTATTAAGAGTTACGTCAGCCGCCGAAATAACCGACGGAAGTTCGTCATAGCCAAGCCCCATCGGGTTCCAGCCGTCTGAACCTTGAAGAATATTTCCTGCCGTATAAGCCAACGCCTGTTCATCTGTCAATATTTTTACATATTCTGCTCTGCCTGATAAATCAAGGGCATTTCCCTCTAAATCAGTTGAACCGTATTCATAATAGCGGATTTTGTTTGAAACAGTGGTTTCATTCCAAAGTGAAAAACCATAGCCCTCAATGCGGCTGTCCATCTTACAGTTTATGAAAACCGTCTGTGAGCCGTAATTGGGATAAGCTCCGTCAGCCTGCCAGGGTCTGCCTAAATCCACATTTGCATCGGTTTTAGCTAAAGAATCATCTGCCGTCAGTGTACAGTTTATAAACACATAACCTATATTAAAAAGGGTTGTGTTTGCCGCTGTATAGTGACCTCCGTTTTTGTAATAAGCTATATTGAGGGTACAATTTTCGAAAACAGCCGTTGCATCGCCGAAAATATAGTCCACTGTTCCCTCAATATAACAATTGTTTAAATAAACTCTTGCCTCATTACAGCTGCCGTAAACATCAACTCCCTCTGATGCCCCTTTCAAATAGAGAGTGTCCTGTCTGCCTATAAAGCTGCATTCATTGAATACAACTCTGCCAGTCAGCGTAACTATGGCAACAGCCTGACTTTGGGCTCTTCCGCCGTCGTCTCCCAACTGAGGCTGGTTTAAGTTATATGTGTTTTCAAAAGTTATGCCGTTAGCCGTAAAATCATGAGCCTCGGCAAGAACAGTCACAGTAGCCGAACCCTGAGTTCCCTTTGACTTTGAATGGTCGTCCTCATGAGATGAGGCATTGTCATAAGCAATTATAACAGGGTTTTTGCCTGTTGTGTCGGTGTTTGTAAAAGTTATGTAAGGCTGTGTAATTGTCAAAACCTCTGTATATGTTCCCGGTTCTATATTAATATTAACGGGAGAGGTTTCCTTCGTTGTGAAGGTTATACTGTCTAAAGCCTCTGAAATTGTGGCGTATTCCGCCTGCTTGCTTGAACCTACTCTTATGTTGCGTTCCGCTGCCGAAACACTGACCGTAAAACTGACAGAACATAACATAAGGACAAAACTAAGCACAAGACTTGTTATTCGTTTCATAAAATACCTCCTTTAAAAATATTATATTTTAATTTTACCCCATTCAGCAAAAATATAC
>JAJQBF010000227.1 GCA_021203425.1 Clostridiales bacterium
GGTAACTTCCACTTCTAATTCCACTGTGGAATTTACTTTGGGAATTTACTTAAAACATAAAATAACCGGAAAACTTTAAAAACTCATTGAAAATTATGTAAAAATATGATAACATCAAGATAATACAAGCAAATTATCTATAATATGCTGTTAACAGGTGATTGATATGAACATAATTATAATAAACGGCTCGGTGAAAAAGGGCGGAGAATGTAAAAAGCTTATTGAAATGTTCAACGAAGGCGTAGACGCAAAGATTATACCCGTTTTCGCCGAAAATATTTCCCCCTGCACTGAATGCAGTTTTTGCAGCAAAACCGGAGAATGTGTAATAAAAGACAATATGCGAAAATATTACAGCGACATAATCGATGCCGACTTAATTGTTTTGGCATCTCCTGTTTATTTTTCATCTTTAACGGGAGTTATGCTTAATTTTCTGTCACGCTTTCAGGTTTTCTTCTTAAACGGAGATATTATAAAAAAGAAAAAAAGGGCTGTCCTTCTTTTGACAGGAGGCGGAGCAACAAAAAGCTTGACATAATCGAAAGACAGACAAAAATAGCCTTAACAACAATTAAAGGTGAGCTTGAAGAAACAGCCGCCTTTATGGAAACAGACAAAAAGAGTGTAACCGATTCAGAAGAAATAAAGCTCAGGCTTAAAGAAGTCAAGCAAAAAATACGGACTGATGAAAAACAGCCGGTGATTGGCTTAATTAAAGCATAATCACCGGCTTATAAATTTATAATATTCCCATGGTTTCGTCAAGGGGAAAATCCTCAAGAGTTAAACCTCTGTTGTAATTTTCATAATAATATGAAGAAAGGAATATTGCTGCTGAGGCATATTTACAAAAATAATCAACATATAATTCGTTTGTAAAATCTGCTTTAAATTCACTTTTTTCACAAAGCTCTCCCGCCTCGGAAAGAAGGTCACAGGTTTTAAGGAGAATATATTTTGACAACATACAGGTTTTGGGTGTTTCTGTTGTGTTAAGCTTGTTTCTTAAGGCTTCCGCAGCACTTTCAAGCTCGCTTTTTGACATATAACCGCAGTCTTCAAGCCAGGTTTCCGAAGAAAAAGTTATATTGCCCAACTCAGAGCTTATAAAGCTGTTTATTTCGGAAAAATATTCTTCTGCCGCAGCTTTTTCTTCCTCTGTCGAATTTTCGGAATTTATATATTCGGCAATTTCGCTGTCATTTGAAATGCTTTCTTCAACAGCAAGCATTGTTTTCGTATAGGCATCGGAATTGTTTTCCGCCTCTTCCATTATAGTCCCTGCTTCGCCGAACTTTTGCATAATTTCAGCCAAAGCACTGCTTGAAGAATCATCATATTCATTTGATGCGGAAACAGACGCAAGCATAATCTCATAAAGGGACGTATACAAATCCTCATACGAACTCAAAGAAGTCAAAAGATCATTTTCAGCACTTCCGAAACTGTCGGGAAAATCGATTTTTTCAAGAACGTTTTCATATATTACAGTCAGTTCAGGCATTTTATTTATTATATTTTCAAAATCCGATTCCGAAAAATTCTTGGCATTGTCTATAATATTAAGATTACACAGACCATATGCAAGTATAAGACAGCTTGATTCATAAATTTTTGACAAATCCTCTGCGGCGCTTTGAAGTGCTCTTTCGTCTTCATCTGAAATGTCATCTATGTATATGACAGAATCCTTTTCATCTGAATTGCTGTTCGAAATTTGTTCATTGGCGGAAAGACTGACTGTCTTTGTTTCCGAATTCCAGTCAACTTCTAAACCTGCAGCCTCCCCTACTGCCCTCAGCGGCAGCATCATTGAGCCGTTTATAATGCTTGCCGGCACATCAAGGGAAACCTCTTCGCCGTTAATTATAAAAACATCACTGTCTGTCATTACATTAATTGTGCTGTCCCCGTTTTGAAAAACCGCTGTTTTTGTGTCTGCCTCCCAGCTTATTTCATAGCCAAGCTGTTCAAAAACACCTCTCAATGGTATCAGTGTTCTGCCCTCGACAATAACCAGGCTCCTGAGATGAAAATTCAACCTGCGCCCCGTCTAACACAACGGTAATTTCCGACGCAAACACACTTGTTGTCATAATTGAAACCGCCGCTGATAATGCAATAAATCGTTTCATAATTTTTCTCCCCTTTTTTTTGATTAAACTGTGCTTTTATAGTATGATGGTATGCAGCACATACGGAAGTTTGCAGTATACTTATATTTTATACTACATCAAAGCAAAAATCAATATATTTTTAAAGAAAAACAAAATATCAAAAATCATTACAATTTAGGAAATAACTTTGTTTTTTATTGCACATTTTTAAATTATATGTTATAATTTGATTGTTGCCGATACTATACCCGGCTAAGGAAGGAGGTGCTTAACTTGTTAAGCACATTACTGGAAGAATTTATATCCTTCACGGGTTCTGTCTTGGCAGGTGTAGTTTCCTACTACATATGCAAATTGGTCAGAACTTTTGCCGGCGGCAAAAGCGGCTTCGCCGTCGGATGTCTTTCCGATTCTCCTTGGACAGACTAAAACGAGGTAACAAGCCTGCGAAATAAGCCCTTCGCAAAATTGGGAATAGAAAGACCCGGAGAACGGTACTCTCCGGGTCTTTCGTTGTGTTTTACTTGTTAAGCACTGGATATTTGACTTATCGTCAAAATTATTATACCACACTTACAAACCATGTGTCAAGAGTAAGCCAAACTTAGGTGTGGACACAATGTGTGTGTAAATTTAAGTTTGGGGGTGTGGATAAATGGCTCAGATTATGGTATAATATAGCTATGAGAAAATCAAAG
>JAJQBF010000059.1 GCA_021203425.1 Clostridiales bacterium
AATAATATATAATATAGTAAGACATTAACAGTATGTTTTTATCTTATTATATAATTCGGCGGCTTCCCCCGGTTCGCCGAATTAATAAGGAAACGGTGATTAATTTACTTAGTCAGCGATTCCTTTATTACATAATTACAAGCCTCTGCAAAGCCGGCATTTTCACAGTCGGCTTTTGTTATATACTTTGCTGCCTTTTTACAGCCTTCAACTCCGTTGGCAACAGTCATTCCCAACCCGGCATAGGCTATCATTTCAATATCGTTTTGATTATCACCGACAGCCGCAAAAACTTCGACCGGTTCGTTTAGAATTTCCGCAAGCTCCAAAAGAGCTGTACCCTTATTCTTGCCCTTGGCCTCAAATTCAAAAATGTCATTTGAAGAATAAAACATTTCAGCATCTATTTTGCTGCCGAGCTTTTCAACAACCTGCCGGTATGCCCCGTAAAGAGTCTCATGTTCTCCAATCATTATAATTTTTTGAACATCACCTTCTATTATTGACTTCAGGCTGTCAACCCTGTTCAAAACAAGGGATGAATTTTTGGCATACCTTTTTGTAACCTCAGTTATGTTTTCAGTATACAGCCTGCTGTTGCTGTAGCAAAGTGTATTGGGAACTATTTCGGTTACTATATCGCTTATTTTTGCTGCGGTGTCATTATCAAGAAGATATTCTCTCAAAACCTTTTTACTTTTTGCCTCATAAATACGGCAGCCGTTGTAGGCGATTATATAGTTGCCTTCATAGTCGAGACCCAGCTTTTCGGCATATATGTCAAGGGACATATTCGATCTTCCGCTTGATATAATAACCTTTATGCCTTTTTCTTTCAGCATTTTTAGGGCAGTTATATTTTCCTCGGGAATTGACTTGTCGGCTCTTAAAAAGGTGTTGTCTAAATCCATAACCACATATTTAATCATACGATTTCCCCTTTTTATTTCAGTGAGATGCTATTGCTCTTTGAACCGCCTCGGTTTCTTCCTTAGACAGTCTGTAACGCTGATCGTTTTCGTCTCCTCTGCCCTTCCTGACAGGCTTTAGATATGTGAAACTTCCCTGTCTTGTGTAAATTCCCGTTATTACAAAACCGCTGTATGTATTGTCAAGAAGTGCTATTGAGAAAGACAAGTCACTTCCCACATCGGAGAAGGGATTATATCTGACTACACCGACTCTTTGAATTGTATAGGTCAGCTTGCTGTCTATTTCCTCCATTTTGGCCAGTATGTTAAGTTCCTGTTCCTCTACGATTTTACTTTTCTTCACAAAATCAACGAACAGTTTTTCAAGATTCATCTGTGAATATTGTGAGCCCATAAAATCATCTATTTGTTTTGATGTTTTATTTTGTTTCATAATTACCGTAATCAATATTATGAAGAGCAAAATTATACACAGTGTCAAAGTTCCGAAGACACCTAATATAATATAGGGATTCTGCACAAGTGTTAATATGCATTCTTTCATTTTTAAAAATTATCCTCCTTAGGCAACGGTACCCTTTATAAGGTTTAAAAAGCCGTCGATTTGGTCATCGGAATAAAACTCGATTTCCATCTTTCTTTTTTTCCCTACAGCTTTTATATGTACCTTTGCGCCTAAAATATTTCTCAGCTCATTTTCAGCATAAGAATAAGTTTTGTCAATTTCCTTTTGTCCTCTTTTATTTTCCTTTACAAGCTGTTCTTTAACATCAGCTGCAAGCTTAACCATTTCCTCAGTCTTTCTTACAGATAAATCTTCCTTTACAATTCTTTCCGCAAGTTCAAATTGTAAATCTTTATCTTCGAGAGAAAGCAGGGTTTTTCCATGACCTGTTGTCAGCTTTTTTTCATTTATAAGCTGAAGTACACGGTCGTCTAGCTTTAAAAGTCTCATTGAATTTGCAACTGTGGAACGATTCTTGCCTACCTTTTTTGCAATTTCCTCCTGGCTTAATGAAAACTCCTCATTAAACCTTTTATAAGTCATTGCCTCATCAACAGGGTTTAAATCTTCCCTTTGAATGTTTTCTATTAAGGCTGCTTGAAGGCTTTCAAGCTCGCTGTAATTTCTTATAATAACCGGAACTTTTTCAAGTCCTGCCTGTCTTGCCGCCCGATATCTTCTTTCCCCCGCAACGATTGTATAAAACTCGCCGTCTTTGGTTACAATAAGAGGCTGAATTATTCCCACCTGTTTAATACTTTCCGCCAGCTCGTCAATACTTTCATTATTAAATTTCTTTCTGGGCTGTGTCTTGTTAGGCTCAATTTTCATTATATCGATTTCGGTTACCCCATTTTCACCTTCCGCAGCCTTTACTTCCGGTTTATCATCTTCACCTGTATCAATTAATGCGCCAAGCCCTCTTGCATTAAAACCCCTTCCTAAACCTCTCTTAAAATCTGCCATATATTAACCACCCCTCTTTATAATCTCTTCTGCCAGTCTTTCATAAGCTAAAGCACCTTTTGAATGTTTGTCATAGATATTTATGGGTACTCCGTGGCTGGGCGCTTCTGTTAATCTTATATTTCTAGGTATGATTGTTTTAAATGATTCCCTGTCAAGAACGTTTTTCACCTCTTCAACAACCTGTGCCGAAAGGTTTGTTCTTGAATCATACATTGTAAATATTACTCCGTCTATCTTAAGCTCTTTGTTAAGTTTCTTTTTAACAAGGCTTACGGTATAAAGCAAGTCCGTAAGACCTTCCATAGCATAATATTCACACTGTAAGGGAACAAGTACTCCGTCCGCCGCCGTTAAAGCATTAAGAGTAAGTATATTAAGTGACGGAGGGCAGTCAATTATTATGTAATCATATTT
>JAJQBF010000121.1 GCA_021203425.1 Clostridiales bacterium
AATACATCTGCCTATTTTTATCTGTTTATACAATCAAAAAAGTGTAAATATTTTTTGTTATAATAGCACGCAAGGGGGCTTAAATAACTAAACTTACTTTTTAATCTTTTTAATTATCTCTACACCTATTGTCGCCTCCATTGTTCTTCCGAACATTTCAACTTCAATTCTTGCTGTACGTTTATGCCTGTCAATCTTTCTTATACAGCCTTCCATGCCCATCATAGGACCGCTTGTAATTTGAACTTGATCATTTACTATCATTCCAATTGACATTTCAACAATATGCTCAGTTCCTCCGAATTTTGTTAAAAAAGCCATTTCACTATTGCTTAAGGGAACCATACAATCTTTATCCCCCAATACACGTTTAAACCCGTCAATCTTACCTAACTTACTAATCAATTCATAAATATGATTGGTAACAAGTATTAGATAACCGGGAAATAATAACTTTTTTTCCTTATGATATTTTCCATGATACCGTTTCATCTCTTCATATTGAGGCGCAAAACAAGTTTCCAACACCGGAGCCTTAATATGTGCCAGACATAATTTTTTCATTTTCTCTTCTTCACCGGTTAAAACTTGCATTACATACCACAATACTGTTTCCTTCTTTCTTTTTTTGCTGTGTTAAAAATCTCACATATATCAAACAACCTTTGACGATTTTACCGATCAAACATCTGAAAAACGGCGTGCTTCGCCATCCGACTTTATCATCTAAAGTCGGATGAGAAATCTCTGTGTCCATGGAACTCCTACAGTGTGGCAAAGCGACATCTATATTCATCCATTTCATAATTTGATTGCTTTTTTACATTATCATCTGATAACTCATAAAGCCTTAAAGATGATATTTAATAAAAAAAATCATCTTTTGGAATCATTTGAGTCTTCATCTGTTTTTTTACTGACACCATAATACCCATAGCCATAACCATATCCGTAATGTTTATGCTTATAATAGCCATATCCTGATGTATTGGTTTCCGTAAAGTTAATTATGAAACCTATTATTTTACCGTTAGCTAAGCTGACGTTTTCTATTAACTTTTTCACATCGTCGAAACGTGTTCTGTTTGCTCTGACTACTACAACCATTCCGGCAGCATACTGTGATATCACGCTTGCATCACCTACCACATTAACAGGCGGTGAGTCGATAACTATAAAATCATATTTTTCTTTACATTTCTCAATAAGCCAACCCATCTTTTTACTTGAAAGAATACCTATTGAATTCGGCGATGTTCCCCCTGCCAAAAGGACATCAAGACCATCTAAGACATTTTTCTTTATGCAGCTGTCAATATCTACGTTTTTACCAATAATATCTATACCACCCATCTTATTGGGAACTTTAATTTTTTTTATGCAGCGCGCCTTTTCTAAGATCCAAATCTATAAGAAGAACCTTTTTCTCAAGCTTGACCATTGATCTGGCGAGATTTACGGAAACCGTGCTTTTGCCGTCATTTTCATCCGGGCTTGAAACAACAATTACCTTATCGTCATTCATGGCAAGCGCAACTGATATGTTATTGCTTAAGGTATTAAATGTTTCGGTTAATCTAAAGCTTTGTTCGCCGCCGACTCCGTCAAAAATATCAGAATCATCATTTTCCAAACTTCTTGAACGGCGTCTTTTCTTTTTCCCCTTTGTATCTTCGTTCTCTATATAAGAAATCTCCACAAAAACAGGAAACTCAAATTTACTTTTAAAACTTTCCGAATTTCTTACTTTATTATCCATAAGTATTGTTAAGAGAAAAATTCCCGCAACAACGACAATTGCGGCAAAACAACCGGTAAGCGCATTCTTGCTGTTGCTTGGTGATGATTTTTGAGTAGCCGGCTGCGCTTCGCCTATTGCTTCAACAGTACCGCCGCCGACAACTGATTTCAGAAAGTCCGGCGCCACTCCGACTAATATGTTGCACATATCAGCTGAAAGCTGAGGATTCTGAGTAACCGCCGTAATACGTAATACTTCTGTTTCATCTATCGGAGCTATAGAAAAACAAGAGGCTATTGAACTGCCCTTTATCTTAATTTTTCCGTCTCCTGATCTGTAAAATGAAAAATTTTCTCTTAATTCGCTCTCGGGGTAAGTTTCTAATAATATATTGCCTACTTCTTCCATTACAAAATCGGATTTTAATATAACAACACTTGACACAGCCAAAGTTCTGTTGCTTGAAATTGTTTGTGTATCAACACCGTCGCTTATAACAACAGAACTGTTATTGCTTACATATACCATTGTTGAGGAAGTATACATTTCAGGCATCACATATTTCGAATAAACAAAATTTAATGTACCGACTATCAAACCGGCTGCTAACATTATAAAAACATTTCTAGGCACTAACAGCCTTTTAAAAAGTTCAATTAAATCTATTGCTTCGATATTCTGGTTAGAATTTCTTTTTCTTGCAGCATTATTTTCGCTCATATTGTACCATTCCCTTAATTTATTCAGCTTAAACATAGTTTACTGTTATTTGCGGCACATAAATGATTATTCCCCCTGCATACAGTTCCACAAACACTATAATTATATAATACTTTATGTCAAATTGCGATATACAATTTAGATAATTCTTATTTTTTATTACCCCACCCCAATTGTTTATATTCGACATTCAATACATTTTATTTTATTATATCTTGCCGAAATATATTTCCGAGTCGAAAAAAATTAAATTTTCATTAAAAAAGCAAAAGTTTTTCGTTAAAAAACAAACTTTTCTTCGAATGACCTTGATTTTTTTAAAAAAAATATGGTATATTTAT
>JAJQBF010000156.1 GCA_021203425.1 Clostridiales bacterium
CGGCAGTGCTTGCCTTGGGAACTGTGGGAATACAGTGTATATGGGCATCGGAAGACTACACAGCCGCTTTATTTGACAGGAGTTACGTTCACGAAATAAATGTTGAAATTTCAGATGAAGACTGGGCAGACTTGCTTGCCAACCCTACAGACAAGACAAAATATGAAACAACGGTAACAATAGACGGAGAGGTTATAGAAAATGTATCCTTTGCCACAAAGGGGAACACCTCACTTTCACAGGTTGCCTCTTCCGACTCCGACAGGTACAGCTTTAAGCTTAATTTCGGAAAATTTGTTGACGGTCAAACCTATTACGGTCTTGACAAACTCAATTTAAACAATATATACGGAGATGCTACATATTTAAAGGACTATATTTGTTACCGAATTATGGCTGAGACAGGTGTTGCCTCTCCTTTGGTAAGCTTTGTTTCACTTTCGATTAACGGAGAGGTTTACGGCTTATATCTGGCTGTGGAAGAAATAGGGGAGTCATTTTTGGAGAGAAACTACGGTGAAGACTATGGCGAGCTTTACAAGCCCGAAAGCGAAAGCGTAGGGGGCGGCGGTATGCCGGGAGGAAATTCGGAAAACGGCGAAATGCCGGAAGGTATGGGCGGGATGCCTATAGCAGATGAAACTGCTTTCGCAGAAAACAGCAGAGAGGAAAGCGGTGAACAAGGCGAAAGACCTGAGATGCCGAGTTTCAGCGGAGAAATGCCCGAAAGATTTAAAAACAGCGAAGGTTTCGGCGGCGGTATGGGTTTCAGCGGCAGTTCTAACGGAGCCGATTTGGTTTATATAGATGATGAAACAGACAGCTATTCCGATATATTTGATAATGCGGAGACAGATGCCGATGAAGAAGATTACCAGAGGGTTATAGAGGCTTTAAAGCAGCTTTCCACAGGAGAGGATTTGGAGACCTGTCTTGATGTTGAGGCTATGCTCCGTTACTTTGCGGCACATAATTTTGTAATCAACTATGACAGCTATACGGGTAATATGCTGCACAATTATTATCTTTATGAAAAAGACGGGCTTTTGACTATGCTCCCTTGGGATTATAACTTATCTTTCGGCGGTTTCGGCGGCGGAACAGCAGAAGAATGTGTCAATTATCCCATAGATTCGCCTCTTTCAGACGGTGTTTCAGAGGAAGAACAGCCTATGTGGAGCAAGCTTGCCGCTGATGATGAATATTCGGAACTTTATCACAGCTATCTCAGCGAACTTATAACAAGTTACTTCGAATCGGGAGAATTTGAAGAGGAAATAAACACTGTTTATGAAATGATTCGCCCTTATGTAGAAAACGACCCCACAGCTTTTTACACTGTTGACGAATTTGATACAGCTGTGGAAACCCTTAAGAGCTTTTGTCTTTTGAGAGCCGAAAGCGTAAGAGGTCAGCTTGAAGGAACTATTCCTTCCACAAAGGAAGGTCAGAAGGAAGACAGCTCAGCCCTTGTTGATGTGGAAGATTTAAATATAAATGATATGGGAAGTATGAATATGGGCGGCGGTCACGGTAATGATAATAAAGAAGGCGGTTTCGGCGGACGTGGAGGAATCCCGGGTGACTTTACACCTGAAAATATTCAAACAGAATAATTCATAAAAAATAACTGAAAACAGGAAGGACCGAAGTTTGGGGCTGTTCCTGTTTTCAGTTTTTGTTGTAAAAATTTCAGTTCTCGGCTGATATTATTTCCGCTTTTTTATTCTTATCTGTAGGGGTAAAGCAGTCTTGAAGACCTTCGGTTATAAATATTTCGCCTTTGTTTGTTATAAAAACGGCATCAAAGTCGTCTTTATTTTGCCTCCAAAAATCGGCGGCTTTTTCCTTTCCCATTATAAAAAGAGCTGTTGAATATGCATCGGCGGCTGTACTGTTTTCGGAAACTATTGTAACCGAAGAAAGACCGCTTTCCGCCGGAGCACAGGTAGACGGGTCGATTATATGGTGATAGATTTTTCCGTTTTCTTCAAAAAATCTCTGATAATCCCCTGAGGTTATGACTGCTTTATTGTCGGTTTCTATAATTCCGGCATATTCGCTTTGATTTTTAGGGTCAAGAACGGCTACCCTCCACTGTGAACCGTCTGTTTTTTTGCCTATTGTCTGAACATTTCCTCCCAGAGAAATAATTCCGCTTTGAATACCCATTTCGTTAAAAAGCTTGGATATTTTGCCTGAAGTATAGCCCTTTGCCACTGAGCCTAAATCTATTTCAAGCTCCGGGTCGGTTATTGCTGCAGTCATAGTTTCGTTATCGAGAACTATTTTGTTTGGGTCAATGTGGGTTTTAAGTGAGTTAAGTTCTTCTTCGTCGGGAATTCGGTAGTTTCTCGTTGTAAAACCCCATGCCTTAACTACCGGATATATAGCCGGATTCAGTATATGATTTGTTCTTTCGGAACAGCTTAAGGCTTCCTCTATAAGGTTGTAAGTGTCTTCGGAAATCTGAGCTGTTTTTTCAGTATTCAGCTTGTAAATATCGCTGTTTTCATCGGTTACCGAAAAAAGTCTGTCAAGCCTTGCTATTTCCGCTGCCGCTGCATCAACGGCATCTTCGGCATTTTCACCGTAGGCAGTTATTGTCATAGTTGTATCCATTGCGAATATTGTTTCAGTAGCCTCGTGCTGTTCTTCCGCTGTTGTTTTTTCGCCTGATGAACAGCCCGAAAAGAGAAGGGCTGTTATTAAGACGGCTGTTGTTAATTTGTGTTTCATGTTTTCACCTCTGTTTTACATATTTTATCACAAAATAATAAAATCTTCAAT
>JAJQBF010000176.1 GCA_021203425.1 Clostridiales bacterium
CCTTAATACTGCCTATATACAGTTCGTGGCAAATTAAGGCTGCCGACGATCTAGTTATTCTTTTGCAAATCGGAAGTTCCGTAATGTCTTCAAACGGTATTGAAAAAGAAATTGACGAGGGAAGAAATACGACACCGGTAATTGACAACGGCAGAACCTTAGTACCCATAAGAGCCATTATAGAAGAATTCGGCGGAACAGTCCAATGGAACCAAACCGCTCAGACTGTTATACTTAAATACGAAACAGACGAAATCAAACTTGTAATCGATTCATACACAGCCTATTTAAACGGCGAAACAAAAGCTCTTGACGCTGCGCCCCAAATCATAAACGGCAGAACTATGCTGCCTATAAGGTTCATAGCCGAAAGTTTCGGTTTTACGGTATATTGGGACGATAAAAACGCTGTTATTACAATTACAAACGACTCTGACAGTGAAACCCCGAAAACAAGCTATGTTCAGAGTGACGCAGATTTAAAGGTACATTTTATAGATGTCGGTCAAGGTGATGCAATATTTATTGAACTGCCTAACAGTGAAACAATGCTTATAGACGCCGGACCGGAATCCGACACAGCCGCAAACTACATAAAAAATCAGGGATATTCCGCCATAACCTATGTTGCGGCAACCCACCCCGACGCAGACCATATAAGCGGAATGCCGGAGGTTTTAAACACCTTCAGTGTAGACAGGTTTTATATGCCCGAAAAGGAGCATACCACGCAAATCTTTGAAAATATGATCGATGCTTTGGCAAACAACGGCTGTGAATCAATATACGCAGCAGCCGGAAAATATATTATAGACACGTCAGACCTTAAGCTTTATTTTGTAGGACCTGTAAAAATTTACAGCGATAACAACAACGATTGTTCGGCGGTTATAAAGCTTGAGTATAAACAAAATTCCTTTCTCTTTACGGGAGATGCCGAAACAGATTCTGAAAATGATATGATTGCCGCAGGGTATGACTTAAGCGCCGACATATTAAAGGTCGGTCACCATGGCAGCTCCTCTTCAACCTCTGCTGCCTTTGTTAAAGCTGTAAATCCGAAAGATGCCGTAATTTCTGTAGGTGCAGACAATAAGTATAACCACCCCACAGCCGAAACACTGGCTGTTTTAAACGCCGCAGGAGTAAATATTTACAGAACCGACGAACAGGGGACAATTATTGTGACCTCAGACGGTATAAATTACACAATTGACAGCCTTAAATCAGCAGCAAATACTTCATCGGAAATAGACTCGAATTCTCCGATTGTCTATGTCACAAAAACAGGCTCAAAATATCACAGAGCCGGCTGTTCTTATTTAGACGATTCAGCATATGAAATAACTCTTTCCGATGCTGAAAATATGGGGCTTACACCCTGTTCAAGATGTAAACCGACACAATGAGGGTGATTAAATGAAAGCAATAATTGACAGATTTGAAAATGATTTTGCCCTTTTGGAGCTTGAAAGCGGAAAGACGGTTTCCGTTCCGAAAGAAATAATTCCTCCGGACGCCGCAGAAGGCTCGGTTCTGATAATAAGCTGTGACGAAAAAGAAACCGATAAGCGCCGAAGGGAAATAAAAGAAAAAATGAATTCCCTTTTTCACAAATAATATTATAAAAGTTCGGCAAATGATTTAATTGAGTAATCTGCGGCTGTTTTGACAGACTGCCACTCAAAAGCAGTATAACTGTCATAAACACCGCAGGTTTTCATACCGGCCTTTTTTGCTCCTCTTATTCCCCGGGTTATGTCTTCAAAAACAAGACACCGTTCCGGCTTTACATTGAGTCTTTCTGCGCATAGCAAGTAAATATCCGGTGATTCCTTGCTGTTTTTCATCTCATTTCCGTAGGCATATGTATCAAAATATTCATAAACGTTGTTATTTTTAAGACAGGGCAAAAAAAGCTCGTCTGTGTTTGCCGTAGCAAGCCCTATTTTAAGCCTTTTGTTTTTGGCAAGCTTTAAAAATTCAGCCGCCCCTTCTTTAAGTTTTACTCTATTGGCATATTCATAAGCAGCCATATTATTCCATTCGTTCATTATTTCCTCAACACTTTCGGAAATACCGTATTCTCTTTTTGTAAATTCGGCCACCTCTTTAAAGCTTAAGGAATTTATTTTTGCCGTATAATCATCGGGAATTTTCATTCCTCTTTTTGAAAAAAAATCTTCATCAACCTTGTTCCACACATAGCCTGAATCTATAAGTGTTCCGTCAAGGTCAAGTATCAGAGCCTCTACATTTTTAAACATATAAATCTCCTATCATACACTTTTCGTATTATCCTCAGATACCCCTTTTTTATATTGCACCGGCAAAAGCCCGAGTCTTAATTACAACAATATCAAAAGACGTATCGGTTAAACCGCTGTTTCACAATTTTTTCCGAGCATTGAATGATACATAGCCCGCTCGCTTACGGGTATGCCGAGCGCCTGCATCGCCTGCTCTGCCGTAAGTTTCATATTCTGCATAAGGTTTTTAATTCCACTGAGAGTAGTTTTTATTATGCCTTCCTCTCTTCCTTCTTCTCTTCCTTCTTCTCTTCCTTCTGCACGTTCGCTTTCTGCAAACATTTCAAATATTGCCTTTTGATCATATAATTCTTCCATAATATCCACTACCTCCTTTTCATATTTTTCAAGATAATCCTTGAGAATATTCGATTCTTTACAAATACAGATAGTTTCAGTAACAGCTTTAGGAATTCTGCCGTAAAGCTTTATTTGTTCATCAATAATTTTGGAAAACATAATATAC
>JAJQBF010000123.1 GCA_021203425.1 Clostridiales bacterium
TAGTTTTGAAATGTTTTTGTTATTTCAAGTGTCTACTCTAAGGGGATTATATCAGACTTTTTGTCTGTGCTTTTATTATTATTACTGCTTTGCTTGTAAATTATACAGGAAATGCCTTTTCCGCTGTGGCTGCCTATGAGGGGGAAAGGAAAGTTGCGGTATGCGGAGATATAGTAGGGGTTAAAATAGATATGGAAGGGGTTATGGTTTTGGGCTTAAGTTCCTTTCAGTCAAAAGAGGGGAGAGCTGAACCGGCGGCGGATATTTTAAAACCGGGGGACATATTACTGTATGCGGATAATATTAAATTAAGCTCAAAAGAAAGGCTTATGGAGGCTATGGAGAAAAGCCGAGGAGAACCTTTGACTTTGACAGTCAGCCGAAATAACAGAAATATAAGTCTTTCAGTAACACCTGAATTATCAGAAGAGGGCGGTTATAAACTCGGCATATGGATAAGAGATTCTACTCAGGGACTGGGTACGCTGACTTTTTATGACAAAGAAACGGGACGGTTTGGCGCTTTAGGTCACGGAATAACCGATGTTGACACCGGTAAAATTATGAGTGTATCCAGAGGAAAGATTTGTTCCGCAGAAATAGGAACAATTGTAAAAGGAAAGAAGGGCAGCCCCGGTGAAATTTTAGGTGACATTAATTTTGACAACTGTTTGGGAGAAATAAGCGAAAATAACAAACTGGGAATATACGGAAATATTTACGGCGGCTATAAAGGGGGTAAAACCTATAAAATAGGCAGAAAAAGCGAAATTCACACAGGCGAGGCTTATATTCTGTCGGGCATTGACGGCACAGTTAAAAAATATTCCGTCAAAATAGAAAATATAATTCCCTTTAGCGCTGAAAGCTCTAAATGTATGACAATAAAAATAACAGATGAAAAACTGCTTGACTTAAGCGGAGGTATAATTCAGGGTATGAGCGGTTCTCCTATTATACAAAACGATAAGATAATAGGGGCTGTAACTCATGTTTTCCTGAACAATCCGGAAAGAGGCTACGGTATTTTTATAGAAAATATGCTTTAAGCCGGCAGTCGGTAAAATTGTTACAAAAGACTTAGATATTTGTTAAAAATTATTAAGTCCCTTGAAAAATTTGTCTTTTAGTGTATAATAAATATTATATAAGGAAAACGGAGCGGTTTCGGAATTGTTTTTTATTGATTAACAAAGAGACTATATTGTTTAAAATAATCAAAAATTTTTATTTCCGAACAGACTAAAAACAGAAAAAGGGGACAAAGAGAATGAAAATTTTTATTTTGGATTCTAACAGAAAGACATTGACAAATTTAAAGGGCTTTTTTGCCGAAAAAGAAGAATTTGAAGTTGTGGGAACAGCGGACAACGGTCTTGACGGGTTGAACGGAATAAGAGAACTTGAGCCGGATATTATTGTTATGGATCTTATATTGGGGGGTATTGACGGATTCGGCGTTATCGGTCAGCTTGACACTAATAAAGTTAAAATTTTAGTGACAACGGCTATGTGTTCCGATGAAATTGTTTTCAGAGCTTTTTCTATGGGTGTTAAATATGTTATGATTAAGCCCTATGATCCCGAAATACTTGTAAGAAGAATTTCAGATATATTTGCAATTTCGGAAAATTCGGGAGTCGGTTATGCCGGAGTAAGCAATGTTTCAAATGATTTAATTCATGTAAATACAACAGACAAAAAGAAGTATATTACAAATCTTCTTCACGATATAGGAATAACCCCCAACCTTAAAGGTTTCAGATATTTAAGGTCTGCTGTGACAATGGTTATGGAAGACGAGGCAATTATTGAGGCTGTTACCAAGGTAATCTATCCGGAAATTGCAAAGGAATATAAGACAACCCCCGTAAGAGCCGAAAGAGCAATCAGACACGCTATTGAAACCTCGTGGGAGAGAGACAACGGAGAAACAATTACAAGAGTTTTCAATCTGTCCAAAAGCTCAAAGCGCCCTACAAACAGCGAATTTATAGGTCTTGCGGCTGAATATCTTAAAAAGTAATGAACAAAATAAATTATCAGAAACAGCTTGAGTCAGTTTTGGCTGAGCTTAACGGCAGGAACAAAGTACCGATGCTTTTGCTCCATGCCTGCTGCGCTCCCTGCAGTTCACACTGTCTTGACTTGCTTTCGGAATTTTTTAACATAACGGTTTTTTATTATAACCCAAATATTTATCCGGAAAGTGAATATTATAAAAGAGTTTCTGAGATAAAGCGGTTTTTAGGTGAAATACCTCTTAAAAATAAAGCAGAGCTTTTGGAAGGGGAGTATAAGCCATCGGATTTTTATAAAACCGTAAAGGGGCTTGAAAATATAAGAGAGGGCGGAGAAGGGTGTTTTGCCTGTTTTAGGCTCAGACTTCGTGCAGCGGCTGAAACAGCGGCAAGAGAAGGCTTTGACTTTTTAACCACAACACTTACAATCAGTCCTTTGAAAAATGCACAGGTACTGAACGAAATAGGCTTTGAAGAGGCAGAAAGAGCAGGGGTCAGGTGGCTGCCTTCGGATTTTAAGAAGAAAGACGGATATAAACACTCTATAGAACTTTCGGCAAAGTATAATCTCTACAGGCAGGACTACTGCGGCTGTGTTTTTTCTTTAGAAGAAAGAAGACAGCAGATAAAATCGAAAAAACAGTGAAAGTGAATATAAAAGAGCTGTGAAAAATCGAATTTTCAATTTTCACAGCCCTTTTCATTATCATAAAGTTTTTTT
>JAJQBF010000223.1 GCA_021203425.1 Clostridiales bacterium
CCTAAAAACATTTTTCCATAAGAATATTTTATATGATTTTACTCTTTTTATACCCTGAATATAATTTTTATTTTTTTGTGGATTTTTACTTTCCAATCTGATATAATCATACTATGATTAACTTGGAGGCAGAATTATGAAATTTATAGAAGAACTCCGTGAAGGAGAAACCATTACAGAACATTATTTGTGCAAACAAAAAAAGCAGCTTAAATCAAAAGCCGGAAAAAACTATATGTCACTGCGCCTTTATGACAAAACAGGCTTGGTTGATGGAAAAATCTGGGAAATTAACAGTCTCATACAGGATTTCAGCGAAGGCGATTTCGTCAAAATCGAGGCCTTTGTTACTTCATTTAACGGCGATTTACAGCTTAATATCCGCCGCTTAAGACGTTCGGAAAAAGGCGAATACAATCCGCAGGATTTTGTTCCCACGTCAAAATACAACATAGATGATTTGTTTGATGAATTCACAAACTATATCGACACAATAAAAACCCCCTATTTCAGAGAGCTTTTGGAAAACATATTTATAGACAACAGCGAAATAGCCGAGGAATTTAAGGTTCATTCCGCCGCAAAATCAATGCATCACTCATATATGGGCGGTCTTCTTGAGCATACTCTCTCCGTTACAAAGCTTTGTGACAAATTTGCCGAACACTATAAAGGTCAGCTCAACAGAGACCTGCTTATAACCGCCGCTATGCTTCACGATGTATGTAAAATATATGAGCTTTCCCCCTTCCCCGACAACGATTATACCGACTGCGGTCAGCTTTTGGGGCATATTGTTATGGGGGCGGAACTTGTAAGCAAAGAGGCAAAAAAAATATCGAATTTCCCCGAAGATGCCGAGCTTATTTTAAAACACTGCATACTTTCCCACCACGGTGAATTCGACTTCGGCTCACCGAAACTCCCCTGTACAATCGAGGCTTTTCTTCTTCACTGCGCCGACGACACAGACGCAAAAATAAATATGTTTACACAAATGGCAGACAACGACAAAACAGGCGGAACATGGCTTGGCTATAACAACGTTCTGGGCAGAAATATCCGCCGCTCCGACTTATAGGTATAAGCTATGGAATTTAAAAAGAATGAAATCAGAGAAATCAAAATAGAGGATATGTCTGTTGAAGGTATGGGCATAGGCAAAGTAAACGGCTTTGCCTTCTTTGTTGCCGGAACAGCCCCGGGTGATGTTATTAAGATGCGTATTGTCAAGCTGAAAAAAAACTACGGCTACGGCATAACAGAAGAAATCATATCTCCCTCGCCCCTCCGAACAGAACCCAAGTGCCCCGTTTACAAAAGATGCGGCGGCTGTAACCTTCAGCACCTTACCTACGAGGCTCAGCTGAACCTGAAACAGCGTACGGTTAAAAACAACCTGACAAGAATAGGCGGTCTGCCAGAGTCAATTCAGGTAAACAGCCCCGTCGGCTCAGAAAAGCCCTTCCGTTACAGAAACAAGGGGCAGTATCCCATAGGCTGTATAAAGGGCAAAACCGCTGCCGGCTTTTATGCTCAGAGAAGTCATAACCTAATTCCCCTAACCGACTGTCTTATAAATCAGCCTTCCGACAGTCTTATTCTCAAAACCATAACCGATTTTATGGACGAAAAAAATATACCCTCTTATAATGAAGAAACAGGAACAGGCACAGTCCGTCATATTCTTATAAGAACAGCCGTAAAAACCGGAGAAATTATGGTCTGTATAGTCATAAACTCGGAAGATCTGCCCGAAAAAACGGCTTTAATCCCCTTGTTAAAGGAAATTCCCGGTATAACAACCGCCCTTTTGAATATTAATAAGAAGAAAACAAATGTAATTTTAGGCGAAAAGTGTAAAATTCTTTTCGGCAGGGGTTATATCACCGACTATATCGTCAGTCTGAAATTCAAAATTTCTCCTCTGTCCTTTTTTCAGGTAAACCCGACCCAAACCGAAAAGCTCTATCAAACAGTTTTAGACTTTGCCGCCCTTAAAGGCACAGAAACTGTTTTCGACCTTTACTGCGGAATAGGAACAATTTCCCTTTTTCTGGCGCAAAAGGCAAAGACGGTCTGCGGTATAGAAATCGTCCCACAGGCAATAAAGGACGCAAAGGAAAACGCAAAAGAAAACGGCATAACAAATGCACATTTTTACACCGGAGCCGCCGAAACCGTCTGTCCGGCTCTTCTTAAAGAAGTTCCCCGTCCCGATATAGTGGTTGTGGATCCGCCCAGAAAGGGCTGCGACCCGGCTTTGATTTCAACCCTTGCTGCCGTTGCTCCCGAAAAAATAATTTACGTCAGCTGTAACCCCTCAACCCTTGCCCGTGACTTAGCCGGTCTTTCAAACCTCTATACCCCCGAAAAAATAACCCCTGTGGATATGTTTTCGCAAACAACGGGTATAGAAACAGTCGTGCTTTTATCACGAAAAATATAAAACTTTTGAATACCGGAACAGAACACATTATTCGGTGTTTCTGTTATGATACAGACGAAAATAATTTCAAAAATCTGTCTGTGCTGATTTAAAGAAAACAAAAAGTGACAGTGTTATGTTTAATCGGTAATTCCTTAATATCTTAAAACTTCAAATTTTTCAAAAATTCGGGGCTGTGGAGGCTTAATCTTCACAGCCCTTGTTTTTGTTCTGACAATACCACCCCAAAACTTTTTCGATCTGCCGATTCAGATGCGGCGATTTTACACAAATTTAATATATGTTTTAC
>JAJQBF010000063.1 GCA_021203425.1 Clostridiales bacterium
TAAACCCTAACAAGTTTAGCAAGGTATGTACATACTTGCTTTGCTTGCATATTATGAAATACCCCTTTTTTTGAACCTAATTTTTAAATTCAAACCTAAGAAATTTAAAATTACAAAGAAAATTTTGAAAAAACATTTTTGCAATACATCTCATTTCGTTTGTGGTTTTATTAAGTAAAAAACCGCTCCCAAACAATGAGAACGGTTTTGCTTAAACAATTATTTATATCCGCATGGAATACAGGCGATACTCTCAAACCATTTTCCATTCGGAGCTGAAAACTGACTATATTTTTTTCTTACTTAATGACGAGCATACCACTCATTCATAATGTTGACAAGTGATGCAACATCTCCTTCGTTTCTGCTTTCACTGTCAATGCAGTCATTAACAGCAATAAAGCGAACATTATTATTCGGAAATACATTATCCATATAATAACAGGCTTTTAGAGAATCTCGTCCGAAGCGGCTTAAATCCTTTACAATAACTGTTCCTACATTGCCTTTTTTCACTTCTGCAATCATTTTCTGAAAACCTCTGCGTTCAAAAGTAGTTACCGAAACGCCCTCATCAGTAAAATGACGGATATTTGTAAAACCGTTCTTTTTGGCATAATCCTCAAGCAGTTTCTTTTGATTTGCAATACTGTTGCTGTCGCCCTGTAATACATCAACTCGGTCGAGACGTTCATAAAGGGCTGTAATTTTTTCAATCTGTTTGTTCATTGTAAGCACTTCCTTTTGCTGTATTTTTTTATTAAGTTAAAAAGCCATATCGTTTTTGAAGTTGGCTTTGACCTAATCTATACAATTAACTTTTCATCTTCTTCCGTACTCTGGTTAGGCAAATAATAAATGCCGTTTGTCCTGTCCTCAGCACGGATTTTTTCTTTATCGGCATCCATTTTGGCTTTCTTTTCCTCTTTGACTTTCAAATAATAGGCGGCTGCCTTGCCCGAAGCCTTACGCTTCAAATATGATTCGTGGAGTTTCTGCCGTCTTTTCTCTTTCTTTTCAGCCTGTTCTATTTCCTCCGGTGTAAGAGCCTTTTCGGGTTCTCCACAGGGAAGGGCAAGCTGACCTATAAAATTAAAGTATATTTCTATGGTCTGAGGAGAATCTATTCTGCCTTTGTACTGCCTTTCGTGAACCAAGATTTTGTCTATAAATTCTATCAACATAGGTGTTGTCAGTTCCTCGAAGTCCTGATATTTTTTCACAAGAGCAATAAACTTTGAAGCCGAATAACGGTTGTCCTCTGATTTTTCTATCTCATCTTTCAATTCCTGTATTTCATTGTCTAATGAAGCCTGTTCTGCTCCATACTGGCTGTCTAAAAGCTGATACCTTTTTTCTGACAGCTTGCCGAGAGCGTTGTCCTCATAAATTTTACAAATCAGCATTTCCAATTCATCTCGACGTTTCAAACAGGCATTGAGCCTTACCTTTTTATCTTTGAAAGAAGTATCCTGCTGTGAAACCGCTGTTTCCTTTACCATACGTTTAAATTCTTCCTCGTCCTCTTTTGAAAACTTCATAATCTCTTTTAAGGTTTCTTTTATAAGCTCCATAATAACGGAAGCGTAAATCCTATGGGCTGTAGGGCATTTTTTGCCTACAGGCACTTTATGATAGTTACTGCAATCAAACAGCGGATTACGCTTGCCGTTGTTGATACGATGAATGTACATAACGTTTCCGCAGTCGGCACAAAACACAAGACCGCTTAATGGGTGAGTTTCGCCCCAACCGTCGGGATAACGGCGGATATTCGACCTCATACGCTGAACGTTTTCAAAGGTTTCCTTGTCAATTATGGCTTCGTGAGTGTTCTCGATTATTGTCCACTCTTTTTTATCTACATAATGACTTTTCTTATCCTTGAAATGCTTTCTTGTTTTAAAGTTACAGGTGTGACCGAGATAAACGGGATTTTCAAGAATATGTACTATCGTCGAACTTATCCAAGTTTTGGGATTTTTGATTTCCCTTATCTGCCAAAGACCAACACCTAACTTTTACTGATGATAAGCGGGAATGTCAATCTGCTCCTCTGACAATATTTTTGCAATCTGATAAGGGCCTTTTCCCTCCATTGCAAGTTTGAAAATTCTTTTTACAACGGGAGCCGCAACAGGGTCAATAATCCAATGTTCCTTATCATCGGAAGATTTCAAATATCCATATGTAGGGGAGCTGGCTGTGTGTTTTCCCGCCATATTTTTTGCCTGAAAAGCAGACCTTATCTTTTTGCTCGTGTCCTTTGCGTACCACTCATTTATAATATTGCGGAAAGGTGTAAATTCGTCCTCGCCCTTTAATGTATCAACATTATCATTTAAAGCAATAAGCCTAACTCCGGCTTTCCTTAAAAGCTCCGTATAAAATCCAACTTGAAGATAGTCACGTCCGAAACGGCTCATATCTTTCGAACAAATAACACCTACGTTTCCGTTTCTGACTTCCTCAATCATAGCCTGAAAGCCTGCTCTGTCAAATCGGGTGCCTGAAATTCCGTCATCGGTAAAATGCTTTATATTTGTGAAACCTTGCTGCCTTGCATAATTTTCAAGAATACGTTTCTGATTCGATATTGAATTGGACTCTCCTTGCAGTTCATTATCTCTGCTGAGCCTTTCATAAAGTGCTGTTATCAATCTTTTTTTTCCAGGACAAACGCATGAAATTTTTTCAAAAATGTAATATAACTGAAACACAACAC
>JAJQBF010000200.1 GCA_021203425.1 Clostridiales bacterium
ATTATAAATAAAGGAGGGTGTCTTGTGAATAACAAGGATTTCAAACCGCATATTCCGGCTGACAGAATAACTCCAGAATTTACCGTGACATCAATCATAATGGGTGTCATTTTGGCAATTATTTTCGGCGCAGCAAACGCTTATTTGGGCTTGCGTGTAGGTATGACAATAAGTGCGTCAATACCTGCGGCAGTTATCTCAATGGGTGTAATAAGAAAAATTCTGCGCAAAAACTCCATTTTGGAGAGTAATACGGTTCAAACCATAGGCTCCGCCGGTGAATCACTGGCAGCAGGAGCAATTTTCACAATGCCTGCTCTTTTCCTTTGGGCAGAAGAAGGGCTTTGCGATATGCCCAGTATGGTTGAAATTACCGCTATAGCGCTCTGCGGCGGTATACTGGGTGTACTTTTTATGATACCTCTCCGCAACTCTCTTATTGTTAAGGAACACGCAACCCTTCTCTATCCCGAAGGAACGGCCTGTGCCGACGTGCTTCTTGCCGGAGAAGAAGGCGGTTCAAATGCCGCAGTTGTTTTCAGCGGTATGGGTACCGCAGCAATATTCAAATTCATCATTGACGGAATTAAGGTTATACCTGCCGATATTTCAAAGGTATTCAATTCCTTCAAGGGCGAGGTCGGAGTAGAGGTTTACCCGGCGCTTATAGGTGTAGGCTACATTATAGGGCCTAAAATTGCCTCTTATATGTTTGCCGGCTCTCTTATGGGCTGGATGGTTATTATCCCTGCTATGGCTCTTTTCGGCTCTGATATCGTTATGTACCCCGGAACAGCAACAATAGGCGAAATGGTAGCCTCCGGCGGTCCCAGCGCACTTTGGAGCAGCTACTTAAGATATATCGGCGCCGGTGCAATTGCCGTAGGCGGACTTATATCTCTTATTAAGTCTCTGCCCCTTATTGTTTCAACCTTCAGCGATTCCGTTAAATCACTTAAAAACGGCAGCGGCGACAAGGGAGTTTCCCGTACGGCAAAGGATCTTCCCATGCAGATAGTTCTCGCCGGAATCCTTATTATAGCTATTGTTATATGGCTTTTGCCTGTTGTTCCCGTTAATCTTCTGGGCGCCGTTATTATAGTTGTTTTCGGTTTCTTCTTTGCAACCGTTTCCTCAAGAATGGTAGGTCTTATAGGAAGCTCCAACAACCCCGTTTCCGGTATGTGTATCGCTACCCTTCTTGTTGCCACAATTATATTTAAGGCAACAGGCTACACAGGCATAGCCGGTATGACAGGGGCTATAGCAATCGGCTCTGTTATATGTATAGTTGCTGCTATGGCAGGCGACACATCTCAGGACTTAAAAACAGGCTATATTTTGGGCGCTACTCCCATAAAACAGCAGATAGGCGAAATTATAGGCGCAATCGTGTCTGCCTTTGCTATCGGCGGTGTTCTTTATCTTCTCAACAATGCATGGGGCTACGGCTCAGCAGAGGTTCCGGCTCCTCAAGCTACCCTTATGAAAATGATCGTTGAGGGTATTATGGGCGGCGAACTGCCTTGGAATTTAGTATTTATAGGGGCTTGCCTCGGCATATGTATGGAAATTCTCCGTGTGCCCGTTATGCCCTTCGCTATAGGTCTTTACCTTCCCATTTACCTTAACGCAGGTATTATGGCAGGCGGTGTTGTAAGAGGTCTTATGGATATCCGTAAGAAAACTCCCGATAAGGTTAAGAAAGAGCAGTCTGCAAGAGGTACTCTTTACTGTGCCGGTATGATAGCCGGTGAAGGCCTTGTGGGAATCGCCCTTGCAATACTTGCCGTTTTAGGCGTAAGTCTTGACCTTTCCGGCAACTTTAATTTTGGCTCAATCGGCGGTCTTGTAATTCTCGCTTTAATTATTGCCCTTCTTGTAAAATTTGCTTTAGGCAAGAAGTCAGATAAATAATCGGGTGAAATTCTGATGAAAAAACAGAAGAAAAATTATCTTGATTTTGTTCCCGAATTAAGCGAAAAAATCAGCTTTGAAAAGGACAAAACCGGCAAGGTTACCGTTCTTGTTCAAAATAAGGGTGTTTTTAACAGAATTGCTCAAAAGCTGTTTAATAAGCCCCCTGTAACAAAGGTGCATCTTGACGACTGCGGCAGTTATATACTCCCTCAGATAGACGGCAGACGCACAGTTATGGAACTTGCCCTTATTCAAAAAGCCCGTTTCGGCGAGGCCGTCGAACCTCTCTACCCCAGATTTGTAAAGTATATGCAGATTATGGAGAGATGCGGCTTTGTAAAAATGAAACAGCCTGATTAATACGATATATAAAAACAGCTTTCCCGTTGGTTTTGGGAAAGCTGTTTTATTACTTTCTGTTTTCAATGTATTGTCATATATATTACCAAAATCTATAATTGAAATTCGCAACATTTGATATTCTGTACGAGATTCATCTGTTAAATTATTACCATCTATACCTGATAAATCCACAAACTCTTGATATCCCCAAACCATATTGTTGTTTGTCATATTATCATATGCCAAGACTGTAATAGGTGTTGACTGAACAACGAGAGTTATAGTAGAGCTTGTACCTATATCTTTTTTAATGTATTATAACGGATAAAAGGAAAACCATTGTAGAGTGTTTAGTACTCTACAGTAGGAGATTTCCAAAACTACACACGATAAAACATTTAATCTGAATGTAAAGTCTATAATTTAAACAGGAAAGGACGTGTGTAACATGAATG